>NZ_JALXVO010000005.1:0-134211 GCF_025151705.1 Paenibacillus sp. p3-SID1389
ACTAATTAAGTTGTAATTTAAATCAGTCGTGTAATGAGAGAACACAACTCAGATTCGAAATAAAAACGCCTTCTGTTCCCGATAGTGGAATAGAAGGCGTTTTCAAGAAATACACCGGTATATTACTAGTTGGCTAGATTAATCGCTGGATTAGATCACAAGTACATCGTATCAAGTTGAGGCTATCATTCATGTCCTCACCTTTAAAATTCTATCCTATTGCCCGCCAACCTCCGCCAGTTGCGCTTCGATCGCCGCCGCCAACTCCTCGTACGAAGAGCTCGGCAACAGTTCCCCATTCACCATGAATTGGGGCGTCCCGTTGACTCCGTAATAGCCCGCGGTTTTGAAATCTTCTTTGACCGGCAGCATATAGGCATGGCTTTTCAAATCGCTAGCGAATCGGTCGTAATCGATGCCGTCGATATTTTTCTTCACGAGGTCGAGCAAAAATTCGGGCGTTGCCCAAATTTGCGTCTCATCGCCTTGGTGTGCGTATAACTTGCTTTTGAACTCCCAGAACTTCTCATTGCTCTGCGCCGCGATCGCTTCGCCCGCACTTGCCGCCATGATCGAATCCCGGTCAATAAACGCATAATTAATGAAAAATAACTCGATTTTACCGGTATCGATGAAGTCCTGCTGCAGCTGGTCCATATAAGTTTCTTCCCACTTCTTGCAGGCCGGGCATTTGAAATCAGCGAACTCGATGACTTTGACCTTGGCGTTCGGATCGCCCAAATGCGGCTGTTTCTCATACTTCAAGCCCTCGGCCGTGTAGTCGCCTTTGATTTCCGTGTAGTTCGGGAGATCCTTCAAACCGGAACCATCCGAATCTTTGAGGAAAACGATAGCCAACGTGATCACTAGGGCCCCGATCAAAATCAACGATATCACAAAAATCAGACCGGATTTCGCGGTCCCCCGGTCTGTTCCTTTTCCGCCCGCAGATTTGCCTGCCGTCCCCTTACCGGCGATCTTCTTGCCTTGGGTTGTCCTGTTGTACGCCGTCTTGTTGTTCGGAGCCGGTTTCCCGCCGCCGCTCCGATTGCTTCCCTTGTTATGGGCCATCCGCTATCCTACCTCCATATGGATTCGTTTCGTCCCCATTCTAGCGTATGGCCCACGGCAAGGGACGTAATTTAGGTCACAGAGTGCTGCTTCTTCAACTCCTCGATTTGTTGTTCGAGTCTTTGGAGGCGTTTATGCACTCTATAGAAATACGGTTATCATTCTGTTATAACCGCCGCAAGTATACAAACCAGCTGGCGTAATCGCCGGCCAAGGTCAGCGGCAGACCTAGACGCATCAAGGTGGAGCCGTGCCAAACAGCATTCGCGGCCGAGGCGGCGGCAGTGCCGGCAGATCGGTTGTCGCGTTGATCGGCGGTGTTGTCCGCCTCCGCGGGTAGTGCCTCCCCCGGCACTGCAACCCGATACCGTGCATCCGGCTCTAACCCCCGCAGGCGCAGCCGCAGCTCCGCGTCGCCAAAATATTGTGCCTGGCGAAAGGCAAACACGGCGATTTCATCCCGGTCTCGGGCCACATACTGCCATGCGGCGACATCACCTTCCGCAAAAGAGGCCAGCCGATACAAATCGCCCTCAGCCACCAGATGACGCACCTTTTTATACAGCGCCACATAACGGCTGGCTTCGGCTATTTCCGCCTCGGACCAGCGGGCGATGTTCGCGCCGATGCCCAGCCCGCCCAGCATGGCGCTGTGGAAGCGGAACGACAGCGGCAGCCGCCGGCCGTTCATACCGTGCGGGGACTCCGTGACCCAGCACATCATGACGGAGGGGCTGTAGGCGTAGGAGAAGCCCTCCTGGATCGTCAGCCGGTCCCGGGCATCCGTATTGTCGCTGATCCAAGCCTGGTCCGCAAACCGCAGCATGCCGAGATCGATCCGCGAACCGCCTCCGGCGCAGGTCTCGAACTCCACCCGCGGGAAACGGCGCAGGAGCTCGGCCCAAATCTCGTACAAGTGGTTGACGTGCTTGATCCATACCGACTCCTCGGCGTGCTCGTGCAGCGGGATTGCGCCCGGCTCCGTGATCGTGCGGTTCATATCCCATTTGACGAAGGCGATGTCGTAGGTACTGAGCAGATCCGTCATAAACTCAAGCACAAACGCCTTGACCTCCGGCTTGCCCAAGTTCAGCATCAATTGATTGCGCAGCAACGTTCCTTCACGCGTTGGGAATTGATAGACCCAATCGGGATGGTTCCGGTACAACTCGCTGTCCGGATTGACCGATTCGGGTTCAACCCACAGTCCGAAATCCATGCCAAGCCGTTTCACCTCGTCGATCAACTCCTGCAGTCCGTTCGGGAATTTCTGAGGGTTCACCTGCCAGTCGCCGAGACCGGCCCGGTCGCTGTGGCGCGCGCCAAACCAACCATCGTCGACGACAAACCGCTCCGCGCCGATCCGGGCCGCCTGTTTAGCCAACTCGATTTGCTCCCGGACGTTCACCGCGAATTCCGTCGCTTCCCAGGAGTTGTACAACACTTTTCGTTCCCGTGATCCGGGCAGCACGTAGTCCCGTTGATAGTTGTGCAAATTCCGGCTCATCTCTCCGAAGCCGCCGGAGACAAAGCCCCCCGTAAACACGGGGGAGGTGTAGCTCTCCCCGGGGCCCAAGGTAAACGCCCCATCGAAGTCATTGACCCCGCCGACAACGCGGACATGGCCAAAGGTGGTGGATTCCAGGACGATTTTCCAGTTGCCGCTCCAACTTAACGCGCCGAACCAAACGTTCCCGGATATCTCGTCCGCCTTGCCGCCATCCAGCGCAAACCAAGGATTGGCATGCGCACCGGTGAAGCCCTGCCGCGATTCCAGCACCTTTTTGCCTTCGGTGAGCGGGGCCCGCCGGAGTTGGTATTCACCGGCCCAGCGGCCGGTCACATGCGTCAGCCGGACGGACGGCTCGGCTGGGACAGACCAGGCCGCCGCCATGACTTGATCGATGCGAATCGGCCTCCCCTCCTCGTTCACTACCTTGACCGAGCGTTCAATTAAATCATATTCCTCAATGACCCGGTAATGCAGCTCCACCCGCAAGTGATAATACTCGTCGCTCAGGCGGACCATCAATTGGTCGCCCCGCTCGCTACTTCCAATCTCGTATCCTTCATAACGCAGCCGCAAATCGCGGACGCCGTTTTGGAACCTCACCTTCAGGCAGGGCTCTGCATATAAAGTACCGCCCCAACCTCCATACTCCTCTCGTTCCCGATTCACCTCGGCATCGAAGGAACTGTGGTGACGGAGGTGAAGCAAATCGGCGCATTCCGCAGCCTCCACGGGCTCCCCCCAATAAAGGTGCTGCACCGTCCCGTTTTCGTTAATGCCAAATACATAAGACGAGCTTTTCATGCGGATATCAAATATTTTCCCCGCTTCCAAAACCTGAATCGCCAAACGAATAACCTCCTCTTCCCGCTTTGTCCCGTAACCTCAGCCTTTGACCGCGCCAGCCGCGATCCCTTTAATGATAAACTTCTGCATCAGCAGGAAGAACGCGATGACCGGAATCATGCCCATGACGGCATAAGCAAACGCCAGGTTCAAGTCACTGCTGTATTGTCCGAAGAAGAAATACTGCTGCAACGGGATCGTACGGTACTGGTTATCCTGCAAATACAATAGCGGAAGCAGGAAGTCGTTCCAGATGTACAAGGCGTTTAAGACGACAACCGTCGCCGTCACCGGTTTGAGCAACGGGATAATAATTCGGGCAAAAATGCCCGGCGTACTGCAGCCGTCGATTTTGGCCGCCTCCTCGATCTCGCGGGAAATTTGGCGGATGAACGCAGCGTAGAACAGCACGCCCGTCTGAATTCCGAACCCGCCGTAGATGAGAATGATCCCCCAATGCGTGTTCAGCATCTCAAGGGTTTTGCCGAGTTTGTACAACGGCAGCATGGTGACCTGGAACGGAATCATCATGCCGGACAGAAACACCATGAACATGATGTTGTAAAACGGCTTATTCCTTCTCGCAATGGAATAGCCGGCTAACGCAGATACCAGCACGATCAGTACGACGGAAACCCCCGTGACGATCAGGCTGTTCATAATCGCTAAAGGAAATTTCGATGTCTCCCAGGCATGGACGTAATTGGCGAAATCGAGACTGGAAGGCAAGGCGTAGAAGTTATCGAACGTTTGCTTCGCCGTTTTAAACGACATCAACAGAGCCACATACAGAGGGAAAAGAAAGACGAGCGCCAGCACCAAAAACAGGAGGAATGTGATAACTTTGTTCGCTTTCATTACAGCTCGACCTCCCGTCTTCTGGAAATGGACATCTGCACGACCGTCACGAGGACGAGTATCAGGAAAAACATCATCGACAGCGCCATTCCATATCCCCCCTTAAATGAGGCGAACGACGTCCGGTAGATGTAAGTGGACATCACTTCCGTCGCAAAACCGGGACCTCCGTTTGTCGTGACGTAAACGAGGTCAAACACTTTCAGCGAGCCGGTGAGCACCAGCAGCAGGTTGATCGTCACGGAAGGCGCCAGCAAGGGCAGTGTGATGTGCCGGAACGTTTTCCAGGTTCCCGCTCCATCGATGCGGGCGCTTTCGAACAGTTCCCCCGGAATGCCCTGCAGGCCGGCGATGTAAATAATCATGGGAGAGCCGACGCCCTGCCACAAAGCGATCAGGATCAAACCAAACAGGGCGTAATCCGGATTGCCCAGCGGACTGGACACCTCCAGACCCAGATGACTGAGCAGGTTCGGAATTCCCGTGCTGTAGTTATAGCTCCAAACGAAGCCCGCCAGCACGATCGAGATGACGCTTGGCAGGAAAAAGACCGTCCGAAACAGGTTGCGCAATGGCAGGAAGGTATCCAGCACCAACGCTAACAGCAGGGATAGGATGTTTACTAGAATCGTTAGGATGATCGCATATTTAAACGTGTTCCACAGCGCATCCCAAAAGCTTGGATCGCCAAACGCTTGCACGTAATTCTCAAAGCCTACGGAAGCAAAGGAATCGGATACCCCGTCCCAATTCGTGAACGAATACCGGGCACCCATCACCAGCGGAATCACGACCGCCAGCACGAACAGCGCGATCCCCGGCAGCATAAACAAGACGTACCACATTTCATTTTTTGCCATGCGTTTTAAAGTTCCCATCGGTTCACCCTCTCCTAAACCAACGAAAGGCACAGGCCCCCGCCCATGCCTTCCGTGAAGTTCGCTCTATTTGTGGTTTTTGCTAACCCAATCGTCCATATCGGCTAAGATTTGATCCATCGTCGTTTTGTTAAAGAACAATTTCTGCAGATTTTGGTCGAACTGGGAGCGCCAGTCGATCGTCGTTTTTGCCAAATAGAGCTGGGAGTCGTAGGTTTGACCGTTATCGAAGTACGGTTGCAGGTCTTTTAATGCCGGCGCGATATCCGTCGACGTACCCTTCACGTAGCTAAGCGATTTGATGTTCTCCACCCAGGCGTCCCCGCCTTCCTTGCTGCTCATGAACTCCAGGAATTTTAAAGCGGCTTCCTTATGTTTCGTCTTACTGCCGATCGCCAGCGAAGCATCCGCGTTGAAATCCAGCTTGTTGGCATTCTCATCATTGCTGAACGGGTACGGGAAGTAGCCGAGGTCGTTGTTGTACAGCTCCGGATTCTTCTTCTCGATGTCCGGCAGCGGCCATGTGCCCATATACATCATGCCGACATCCCCTTTGGCAAAAAGATCCACGGCCCCGTTGTAGTCGACGCCAAGCTGGTCCTTGTTGCCCAGCTCATACAGCTTGAGCGCGTGCTCCATCGTCGTTTTTACAGCCGGATTATCGGCGAATTTCGCTTCGCCGGTTTCGATCTTCTCGAAGAAGTCCGGTTGGCCGATCAGCGCCGAATTGCTTGGCATGTCGCGGGTATCCCACATTGTTAGCGTCCAAGCATCCTTCCACCCCAAAGCGAACGGCGTTTTGCCCGCAGCTTTGATTTTCTCCGCAGCGGCGATCATCGCATCCCAAGTTCTGGGTACCTCAAGACCGAGGTCGCGAAAAATCTTTTTATTGTAGAACACGGCGATCGGGTTGGCGTTCAGCGGCATGATGTAATTTTTCCCGTCCGTCGCTTGGCCTTTCACCACATTCTCGTCGAAGTTGCTTAGGAACGGTTGACCGGTCAAATCCATCAAGTAACCGCCGTCGGCAAACAACTGGGTGTTGAATCCGGCGTTCAGGGTGAACACGTCGATGATGTCCCCGCCTGCCAGCTTCGTTTTCAGCAAAGTATAGTAGTCATCGTATTTTACCGGTTGCACTTCGACTTTGATATTCGGGTTTTGACTTTCAAACTGTTCCACGATTTGGTTAATCTGATCAGTGAAATCGCTCTTGAAGTGCATAAATTTGATCGTCACCGGCTCACCGGAATCTGTCGAGTTGCCGGAACCTTGAGCGGCGTTCGTAGTTCCGCTGCCGTTCTCCGCAGTTGATGAAGCCGAGTTATTCCCGCCGCCGCAAGCCGCGAGCAAAAAACTTAACATCAATATGCTTAGACTGATCGACATCCACTTTTTCAATTTTCTTCCCCCTCGTGTATAACATTAAAGTCGGAGCGAAAGGCCGCGCTGCCAGCATCCGCATTTTTGCCCCGATGCCCTTCGTCCTGCTTTTATCGTATCGGTCCACTGCTTGCGCCGGAATAAAATATATTGTGCGTCTGATGTTCAATTTTTTGGGTTTCCGGCTTTACCCGATTGTTGGGCTTCACGGTATTCGGAGGGGGTTTGCCCGGTGCTTTTTTTGAACACCTGACTAAAATAACGCTGGTTTTCGTATCCAATCAATTCGGAGATTTCACTGATTTTTCGTTCGGAGGAACGAAGCAGCTCACAGGCCTTCTCGATCCGTTTGCGCGTCACGTACTCAATGAAGTTCTCAGAAGTTACCGATTTGAACAGCTTGCTGAGATAGCTGGGATCCAAGTGGAACCGGGTTGCCACATCAATCAAGCTGATGTCCTCAAAGTAATGAGCGTCCAGGTAGTCGACGATGTGCCAGATCAGCTGTGAGGAGTCCGTTTCGCGACGGTCCGCCCCATACTCCTCGGCCGCATCCGCCCATCCGGCTAAAAGCCGGCGAAGCTCGGCGGGATCGGTAACTTCAGTAATGGCGGCGGCATCATATAAGGGCGGATGCGCCGCAGCGATGCCTCTCATCTCCGACACCGCCGCCTCCCGGATGATGGCAAGTTCTCGATGAACCTGGCTGATCGTGATGTCGACGGATCGGTCCACCCTCGCCTGGTATTCGTCCAGCAGCCTGCGAAGATCCTTGGCATTGCCGGAAGCAAAGGCCTGACGGATCTCCTGCGCGACAAACGACGGCAAGGCCTCGGTTTTTCGCGGCTGTTCCGGATTATCAGCCAGAGACACGGTCAACCCCGACCCATGCAACGTTAGACGTAAAAGCGTACGCTCGGCGGTACGATACGCTTCGGGCAGCTCCGCGAACCCTTCGCATAAGCCGCTGACCCCGGCCAGCACCTCCAGCCTAAGCGTGCGCTGAACGGCTTCGTGAAGGGCTTCCAGCCATTCGAACCTTACGGAGTCGCCTCCTGCCTCAGCTGCTGCGAAGGCTTGCCCTTCGATGGAGCTTGCCGGTACAATCAGGCAATACCCCATGCCATCCTCCGAGATAAACGCGGGGATTTGATCGTCGCCAAGAATTTCGCGCAAAATATTATCGATGCTGAACATGAGCAGCTCGGCATTCCCATGGAAGTTAGTTCGGGCCACCTCGGAAAATTGGCGAAACCGGATCAGGACCAGCCGATAGCGGATGCCAGCGTCCATCTGCAGCTCTCTTGCCTGCTGCAGGATATCTGCCCGATTGGTGATACGCTGCACCGTTACATTTATCAGGAAAGCCCCGCGCTTCATCCGTCGCATTTCCCGCGTTTCCCTCTGTTGCTGCTGCAGGCTCATGTATCGTCGGATCGCCTCGATGGCCTGTACCATCGATTCGCGCAGCTCCGGGACAGATACCGGCTTAAGCAAATACTCACACGCCTGATAGCGGATCGCCGCCTTCAAATACTCGAATTGCGAATACCCGCTGATGACGATGACCCGAATATCACCAAACCGGTCGTGCAGCGCCTCCAAAAAACGCTGACCGTCCATGACCGGCATATTCATATCCGTGACCACAATGTGCGGCTTGCTGATTTCGATCAGCTCCAGCGCCTCTTCCCCGTTTTGGGCCTCAGCAATCACTTCGACGTCCAGCGACAGCTCACTGATCATTTTACGTATGGATTTACGCCCCAGCGTCTCGTCATCTACGACCATGACTTTATACATCATTTGTCTCCCCCTGTTCTTAGAGGTTGTTCAACATCTGCAGGATAAGGAATCGTTAAGCTTACCGTCGTCCCCTTCCCCAGGCTGCTGTCAATTTCAAGACCGTAAGGGGGTCCGTAAAAGAGGCGGATCCGCTCATGGACATTCCGAAGACCGATGGATACCCCTGAGAACACCTTGGAAGCGGGGCGAGCTAAGACTGCCCGCAGGGCCTTCAGCTTGTCCGGTTCCATGCCGGGACCGTCGTCGGAAATGGAAATCCGGATATGGCCGTCTTCCCGTTGCGCGGATACCTCGATCTGAACCGCACTCCGTCTATCTTTGCCCAAAGCATGCACCATGATATTTTCGAGAATCGGCTGCAGCACGAAACGGATGATGGGGGCGTCCATCAACTCGGATTGCACGTCAAATCGGGTTTTTAGGGATTCCTCGAACCGGAACTGCTGAATGTACAAGTAATTGTTTAGATGGGCCAGCTCGGCCCCAATCGTCGATTCCATGTTCCCCTCATAAAAGCTGTAGCGGAAGATATCCCCCAAGGCCCGGCACATCTCATGGATTTCATAATCCCCGGCCAGCACCGCCTTGCCGCCGATCGTCTGCAGCGTGTTGTAGAGAAAATGCGGGTTGATTTGCATCTGCAAGGCCAAGAACTGCGCTTCCTTGTTGCGCAGCTGCAGCTTGTACTCCTTCTCGATCAATTCCTGAATCGTCCGGGTCATGAAGTTAAAGCTTGCGGTAAGCTCGGACAGGTCATCATGCCAGCGATTAGTAGGCAGGACAACGTCGAAATTCCCCTTGCGTACGGCCTTCATCGCCTTTCCGAGATATTGAATCGGCCTTGTGATGAACTGCTGAGCCAACAGGGAAAATGCCGCAATCACCAGCATTACCAGGGCAAGTGCGGCGATTGTAATGCTCAGCGTGGTTTTCCGGTTATGGGCAAGTTCGGTGCTGGGATATACGATACTCAGCCCAATGTTCCCATGGTCCAAGGGGGATGTACTGATTAATAGTTCCCGGCCCTCCGTGAACTGGAGTACCTGTTCGTTGCTGTCGCTGAGCTCGTCAGGAAGCCGATACGGCTGGATCTCGGCGTCGTAATTCGGGTTCGTTCGATAGAAGGCTTCTCCCTTGCCGTTTTGCAGCACGATCACGTTCGGGGCCCGGTTGTAGGTTTCGACTTTCTTGGCCAGGTCTTTGCCCAGCACATAGAACAACAACGTCCCGAATTTCTCGCGATAAAACGGGTCATAAATTGGCAACGCATAGACAAAAAGATCCTGCTTGATCGCGGGATCCTGATACGTAAACATGAGGGAATGTTGAAACGGCAGCTTTACAATGTCACCATAATGGGGCGTAGTCTGGTTCAGGGCGATCGCGTTGTAACTGTCGGCACGGGACCAGCTGTCCCGCAGCGTATTATCGCTGCCGTACACCATGATTTTGATGATGTCCGCATTGTTGCTCACCGCCAGCCGGTAATAGCTGGCCAGCGATTCCCGGACGTCGATGATGTCGGCGACGTTGTAATTGGTGCCGTATTCCATGAGGTCGATGACCCGCTTAAAACCGTAGACCTGAAGGGCGGATGTAGAGAAGCTGCGAAAATACTCGTTCAGGTAATCGGATAAGTACTCCGCATTCTGGTCTGAGCTGCGCACCATCGCTTGCTCCAAGGAGCGTGTGCTGTTCTGGTAAAAGAGATAGGACAGGACCAGCAAGGGGACAAGTGATATCAACACGGTGCTCCAGACGATTTTGGCGCGGATACTTTGGTTCATGAACAGACGTTTGATCATATAGGCTCCCCCTGCGGTCCTGAATATAGTCTAAAAATATCTTAATTACTTCATGCTAATGTCCAAATGCCAACGATACACGCCGCGAGCCGGAACAACGGCGGCTTCTCCTTCGCGGACAGCATGGGCGAGTTCGTCCATGCGGCCTGTGGCCGGTTCCAGGGCAACGTGATAGTTGCCGCCGAAGCCGCCGTAGTTGGCCCAAACGGCTAAATACGGCACTCGGTCGGCTGGGAAGTGGAACATCAGCGCCTCGCCGGTCGCCGGGTCGCTGATGCCGGCGTACCCGGTGCTGAGCCGGCCGGAGAAATAATATTTCTCCGCGAATCGGCCAGCGTTGGGTTCCACGGTGCTCAGGTCAACCGGCCCTCCGGCTGCGCTGCACGCCAGCGGCCAAGACTGCTTGTCGCCAAATGCACCTAGCCTTCCTTCCGCGGAATAGGAGACCTCGATGTTCGTTAAATCGGCCGGAACATGCAGCTTCATGCCTTCCCGTACCTGCAGCAAGGGATGGGCCGCCCACAGAAAGGAAAACGGGGCACCCGACAGGTTCGTCACGGCGTAATCGATACGAAGTGTGTCTACGGCCGGGAACGTATACGTTTTCTCCAGGACATAGGGAAATTGCACGCCGCCGATGCGACAGGTCAGGGCCGAGCTTGTGGCCTGATGCTCCCAAGCCCGGGACCACACCTCTCCGTGATCGGGGATCGCCCGGCCTTGCCAAGGCGCCTGCGGATAAGCACCGGCGTTGATGGCCGGGAACATTTCGTCCCAGCCGCTCTCGTCGCCGGAGGCAAAGAACGTGCCATAGCCTTCGTTCCCCAATGGTTTATCGCTCCGCCACAGCCATTCTCGCCCCGTCTTGCGATTCTGCAGCGAAACAGCCTTGCTGCCCAGCTCCAGAACAACGGTCACCGCTATCCTGTCGGTCTCCCCTATCCAAGCTTCCCAGCCTTCCACCGCCGTCTTTCGCCATTGGTTCATTCGCCTACTCCTCCTCCAACCGGATCGCTGCAAGGTAAAAACGTTGATTTGTTACTGGTGACTTGCTTCGCTTGAGAATTGTGATTCGGGATTTGTTACTTGCGATTAGTTTGACTGCTGACTGGTAATTGGTTACTTGTTACTTGTGATTTGTTACTTGTTAGTTGTGATTTGTTACTTGTGGCTTGTTATTTGTTACTTGCGATGTGCGTTGCGTGATTTGTTATTCGTGATTCGTAATTCGCGTCCACTTTCCACAGCTAGTTTGCCCTCTTGCAACTGGTTGCCCTCTTACCACGCGGGGGCAGGATCGTCTAACGCTTGTGACCGACACTATTCGCGCAAAAAAAAGGGGGGGTTGGATCTAACGCTTACCAGACACCTTATTTGCTCATTTTAGAGTAAAAAGGGGGCTCAATCGCCCCCATAAGCACGCTGATCAGCGTTAGAAAATAAAAACCGCCATTTTAAGTCAAATAAGCGTTGTGGCAAGCGTTAGCGCAGAGCCACTGAAGAGCGACTGAAGTGCCTCTGCAAATCCTACTTAATGCCCACATCAACGTCTACCTCTACGTCCACTTCAATATCTCCTTCTACATCACATTTACATTTACTTTTACTTCTACTCCTACGTTTACTGCAACATCTACTACTTCTATATCTACTACTTCTATATCTACTATATCTACTACATCTACTACTTCTACGTCTGCTTACCTCGGCACATCCGCCGATGGATCATCGCCCCCTGATGGCTTGGCTCTAGGGCCAGCACCTCATCGAACTGCTCGGCGGCTTCTTCCGGCCGGCCAAGGCCCAGTTTCCCCAGTCCCCGCATGAAGCGGCAGTGGATGACGTTGCGCCGGTTCAAGTCGTCCTCGAACACGAGAAAGTCCGGGAGGGATACGGCAAAATAGTCGAATTCCACCTCATCAAACAAATGCTTCTCGGCATAGTCCACCAGCTTATTGAACCGGCGTTTCGCTTCCTTCTCCACGCCTAACTTCCGCCAAGCCAGCCCTTGATAAAAAATCATCTCCGGCGGCTGATCATTATAGTACATCGCGCCGGCCGGCTCCTCCAGCCCTTGCGAGGCGGCCTGCCAATACGGTGTTGCTTCCTCAAGCCGGCCCAGCCCCTCGTACGCGCAGCCCAGGTAATACAGGATGTCGTTCTCCTGCGCTCCGGTGAGCTTGCCTTCCCCGAGATTCTCCGGGTAAACGAGCGCACGCTCCAGCAGCTCGATCGCCTGCTCGGCGTTCCCGGCCGCCAGCGCTTGCTTCCCAAGCTCGACGAGGGCGAACCGGTACTGCCCGGTCACTTTGCCTTCGCCGCCTTCCCAAGGGTGGAACTTCCGGGCCTCCAGCGCCCGCAAAGCTTCGTCGTGGCGGTTCAGCGTATTTAGTAGCGTGACGTACTCTAAATACAAATCGTCGCGCTTCTCCACGAGCGCAAGATGGCGTTCCAGCGCCGCAAACCGCTCCGCCGCCGGACGGCCCAGCTTCTTATAGAGCTGATCCAGCTCGTAAAACACGCGGGCATCTTCCGGGTTCAGTGCGAACGCTGTCTCCAGCGCTTCCCGCGCCGCGTCGGTATCCTGGCGCTTATTGTAATAAGCCAGCGCCAAATTGCGGTGCACGGTCGGGAACCCGGGGTCCACCTTCCGGGACGCCTCCCAGTGAGCGATCGCTTCGTCCGGGCGTTTTTTGTCATACATCCAGTTGCCGAGGTAATAATGCGCCTTCGCATCGCCCGGGTTCGCCTCGATCGCGCTTTGCAGCACGAGCAGATCCGTCAGGCTGTTCGGGAAGCAGTAGTCCGCCGGCGCGGCGGCGCCTGCCTGCCGATGACGCGCGGCCAGTTCGCTGCGGCCGGCCCGCTCATGCGCATAGGCCAAGGTGTAGTGCAGCATCGGGTAAGCCGGCGTGTCTGCGTCCGGCACAATCCGCTGCAGCACCTGCACGGCTTCGTCATACAGGCCGAAGCCGAGGTAATCCGCGGCCAGCTGCAGGGCGTTGTGCGCGTCACCGCGCATCAACCGCTGGAGCTCGGCCAAGACCGCGTCCGCCTCAGCCGCATCGCCCAAGGCGCGCAGCGCGGCCCAGCGCTCGTTGGCGGCGCCGAAGTCGGCCGGGTCAAGCGCCAGCGTTTCGCCCGTGTAGGCGAGCGCTTCCGCCGGCCGACCGAGCTTCCGCAGCAGCGCCGCCTTCAAATGCCGCGCCTTATAGTTGCGGCTGTTTCGGATCAGCGAGCGCGTGGCCAGCTCGAGCGCTTCCGCATATTCGCCGCGGCCGCAGGCAATCGCGGCCAGTGAATAGTAGCCGCTGTCCTGCCAGGCGGCGGACCAGACGGCTTTGTAGAAGGCGGCGAACGCCTCTTCGTCCCGCCCTTGCAGCTGCAGCGCCAACCCAAGCTGGTACAGCGCTTCGCTGTCGTACGGGTTCGGGTTGCGCCAGGTCAGCGACTTCACCGCTGTGCGGAAATGCGCCTCCGCCTCGGCAAACCGGCCCCGTCGCAGCAGCAACGTGCCATAAGCGACGTTGATGCGGATATCGCTGGCGTCCCGCTTCAGGCCTTCCAAATAATACGCCTCTGGCTCAAACGTAGCATGGCGATACTGCTCCAGATGCAGACCGGCCAGATACAGCTGCTCGTTTGTCTTCAGCTCCTGCGGCTTCGGCAGCGGCTTGGCGGCTTCCGGCACCTGTTCAATCGACGGCTTGGCCGGGCGATACGAAATCAGCAGCCGCCCTTCACTGTCGCGCACCGTCACAAGCAAGTCATGAGGCTGGTCGCCTTCATCCAACGGGACAACGGTTTTGTAGGTCGAAACCGGCGACAGCCGCACGGTGTCGGATACGTAGGTCCGGCGTGCGCCTTTGAGCTCCACAACCGCCCCTGCATAATCGGAGGTCGCATACGCCAGCACCGTTGCCGTCCGCGCCGTCTCGTCGACTTCGAGGTTAACGGCCGCTTCGATGGAAGCATTTTTTACAACACCGATGTCCTTGTAAGGCATAAAATACTGCTTAAACGACTTCTCCTCATACGGCTGGAGCCAGGTGAAGTCCGGCTGGTTGTCGGTATACACCCCGGTCATCAGCTCGATGTACGGGCCATCCTCGTCCGTCAGGTTGCGGTCCCAAGCCTGACCAAATTCGCCGTTCCCCCAAGTCCATTGCTTCTTCCCCGGGGAAATGTGGTGATTGGCGACATGCAGCAGGCCGGCTTGCACGCCGTGATCGTACCCGCCGACGAAGTTGAAGTCGGATTTGTAAGCCATGTAGGACGTGGGGACCGGGATGTTTTTGTAACGAGAAATATCTACGCCCTCCGAATAATCCATCTTGTAGTACGTGCCGGTGGCAATCGGAAACCGTGAGACGTCGCGCTTGCCATGATCGAATACGGCGGTAACGTCCGGCGGAAACACGGACTGCGTATGATCATTTACCGCCACGGCCGGGTTAGCCCACCACAGGAACGTTTGCGGCTCCGGCGTCCGGTTGTACAGCTGCGCGGATATCTCCAGATACGCCTTGCCTGGGTACAGTGTAAACCCGGCGGTC
Organism: Paenibacillus sp. p3-SID1389; assembly: GCF_025151705.1. Taxonomy (NCBI): domain Bacteria; kingdom Bacillati; phylum Bacillota; class Bacilli; order Caryophanales; family Paenibacillaceae; genus Paenibacillus; species Paenibacillus sp. p3-SID1389. Next base: position 14,714 of record NZ_JALXVO010000005.1, read on the forward strand.
ATCTTCGTGCCATACATGCGGTCAATTTCGCTGACCCAAACGGTGGCGCTGCCGTCCTCTCCCTGCTCCAGCCGGTACTCAACCGGGCCAAAAGTGTTCGGCCGGTGATGCTGCGGCCAGTTGAACTCGATGCCGCCGGAAATCCACGGCCCGGCCAGGCCAACTAGCGCTGGTTTGATCACGCGGTTGCAATAAACGAAATCGTAGTTGTTCGTCTTGTCGAGCGCACGGTAGATCCGTCCGCCGAGTTCCGGCATGATTTCGATCCGCACGTACTCATTTTCCAAAATCGCCAGCCGATAGCTGACCTCCCGCTTCTCATCGTAAATCTTATCGATGACCGGATAGGGATATACCCGTCCGGAGCTGCCTTGATATACGCGTTTTTCCAAAAACATCGGGTTCTTGTCCGGCTCTCCAACCCCATACGTCGGGATCAGCTTATCTTCTTCCCAGACTCGAACCGCAGCCTTTGGAGACGCCTCCCGCTGTTGAACGTTCATCTCAAATCCTCCCCTTCATTGGTTGAATCGGTTGTAACCCCAATGTACCCCGGAGCTGAAGGAATTCCAATTGACGAAATACGGGGAATGATGGACTATATTCTTATGAGGAGGCGTTTCTGTGGATCATCAAATTCGCAAGCCGGACGGTTTTGAGGCGCAAAAGCTGTTCGTTCAACCGGACTATATGCTGAAAGAACTGAACAACTCCACGTTGACTCGGCCGCTGTTCGTCAGCGACATCGGTTTTTTCCCGAATGCCCGGCATCATTATCGGGAGCGCCCGGAAGGGGCGGACGCTCATATCTTCATCTATTGTGTGGAAGGCGAAGGATGGGTGGAATGGAGCGAGGAACCCACGGACGGCAGACCAGACCGCTCAGGAACGACGACGAGCAAAATGCAACAAAGCTACCCGCTGACCGAGCGCCAGCTGGCAGTGATCCCGGCGCATAAGCCGCACCGATATGGGGCTTCGACCGATAAACCCTGGAGTATCTACTGGTTTCACCTGCAGGGCGAGGATACCAACGCGTTGATTCACACCTACGGCCTGGACCAGGGCGGCCCTGTCCGGCTGCCGCTGAGCGTACATGCCCAGCTGTTGGAGCATTTTGAGCAGTGTTACCGCCTGCTTCATGACAAGCACTACTCTCTGCCCGTGCAGATCCATGTCGCCCAGACCATGCGCCACTTGCTTAGCAGCATCGGGCTCAGCGCCGAACGGTCGGCGCAGGACCGCAAACGCGAACGCTATTTCGATGAAGCGGTCCGCTACATGACCGAGCGGCTGACAGAGAGCCTCACGCTGTCCGAACTGGCGAAGCAGGTTGGGCTGTCCAAGCAGCATCTCGTCTACTTGTTTAACCGGGAGGCGGGGCTTCCGCCAATCGAATATTTTCTGCGGCTGAAAATGCAACGGGCCGGACAGCTCCTTGACCTCACCGGCTTAAGCGTCAAAGAGATCGCCGGTGCGGTCGGCTTGTCCGACCCGTATTATTTTTCGCGATTATTTAAGAAAATCATGGGGTACTCCCCAACCGAATACCGCCGTATTCCGAAGGGATAAGCCCCGGAGCGGCCGAAGCCTTCCTGCGCCGACATTACTTGCCGATGCGCATCAGGACCGCCTCGCGGGCGGCTTTCGTCAAACCGCCAAGCACCAGATCGTACGAGTGGTCGATCATGGCCCGCAATTCGTCCATCGACAAGCTGCCGTCCACGGTGACCGTATTCCAGTGCTTTTTATTCAGATGATACCCCGGCTTCACGCATTCATGCTGCTCCCGGAGATTGGCGGCGATCACGGGATCGCATTTTAGCGAGATGCTCGCGGTCTCATCGTCGGCCGTGACAGGCAGCAAGGCGAACATTTTTCCCCCGACCTTGATGACCGTCGTCTCCGGGCCAAAAGGATACTCCTCGACGGCCCCTTTTTTGGACAAACAATACGCTACCAGTTTACGGTACACGACCCTTCCCCCTCATAGGCTTGCTTATGGTGTAACTATATCATGCAGGCCACGGGAGGAAAAGCCGCTTCCCGTTTCCGAATTGACCCCGATTGTGTTGCAGAGCCAGAGCTATCCGTTTTGAAGCGTCAACGCCCCATCAAACCGATACTCCCCGCCAGCTTTGGCCTCAAAGGTTACGCGGCGGTCGCCAAGACTTAAGGTAAACGTACCCGGGGAATACGTACGCACGACTGCGCTGCTCAACCGGCCCGCTTCCCAAGCGAGATCAACCTCGGCGTTGCCCTTCGCCCGCAGTCCCGTCACCCGGCCCGTCGGCCAAGCCGCCGGAAGCGCCGGAAGAAGGCGGATGTTGCCGCCCGGCCGGCTTTGCAGCAGCATTTCCGCAATCGCCGCCGTACCGCCAAAGTTACCGTCGATGACAAAAATGTTCGTCTCTGCCCCGGCGATCCCCGCCTTAGAATAGCTGAGCAAATTGTCGAAGCACAGCTCCCCAATCAGGTGGGAAATATGCTTCAAAGCGCGGTCCCCATTATACAACCGGGCAAAAAACAACCCAAACAACGCCGCCGTAAACTCGATATCCTCCAGTTCATCCTGCTGCATGCGGTTTTCCAGCGTCACCCGGGCTGCGGCTGCCAGCTCCGGCGTCTCCTCCGGCGTGATCTGATGCGCCGGGTACAGCGCAAACAGGTGTGACAAATGGCGATGCTCCGGCTGTGCTTCCTCGTAGTCCTCGAGCCATTCTTGCAGCTGTCCCTTTTTGCCGATCTGCAGCGGGGGCAGCAGCGGGATTGCAGAGCTCAGGCGTGAGCGCAGCTCCACATCCTCCTCCAGCAGCTCCGCCGCTTCCAAACAGAACGTAAACAGCTCCCGTACGAGTGCCTGATCCATCGTGGAGCCCATCGACAACTGCCAGCATCCTTCCTCCGGACGCCCCGGGTAGAAGTGGTTCTCCGGGGAATTCGACGGCCCCGTCACCAGCCAGCCGTATTTGGGATGCACCGTCATGTAATCGAGGAAAAACAACGCCGCCTCGCGCAGCACCGGATACGCCTGCTTCTCCAGGAATACACGGTCCAACCCGAACCGGTAATGCTCAATCATTTGCATAGCCAGCCATAGCCCGCCAGTTACGTTAAGTCCCCATGAAATATCCCAGCCCGGATCGGTAAACCCCCACACATTGGAAAAGACATGGGCCACCCATCCCGGCGAACCGTATACATCGCGAGCTGTCTTTTGGCCAGCGCGGGCCAAATCCTCCAGATAACGCATCAAAGGCTGCTGGCTCTCGCCAAGATGTACCACCTCGGTCGGATAATAGTTCATCTCCGTGTTCACGTCGAGGTGGTAATCACAGCTCCAGCCCATGCGGCATGCCTCGCCGTCATTCCAAATGCCTTGCAAATGCAAGGGCAGCGGCGAATCCTCCCGCGAACCGGCCAGCGTCAAATACCGGCCGTATTGCAAGAACAATGCGAACAGCTGGGGATCGCTATAGCCTTGCCGCAGCAGGCGAATCCGCTGGTCCGTTGGCAGTTTCGCCGCTTCTTCGGACGGACCCAGCTCGATGGACACCCGCCGGAACAACGGCTCGTAATCGGCCAAATGATCTGCTTTTAGCTGATCGTAACCCTTAGATAACGCCAAGGAAGCCTGTAATCGGGGCGCCAGCTCCCATGACCTCGACTCGCAGCGGTAATCCGTGGCGACGGTCAGATAAATGCATGCTTCGTCCGCGCCGCGGACCACCAGTCGGTCGTTCTGAACATAAAGGCTGCCGCCCCGGGTGTCGAGCTCGATGCGGCCGCGGCACCGGACGCCGCAAGCCCCGTCGCTATGCACCGTCTCCGTTGCCTTGCCGCGGAATTCCAGCGCGGCCATACCGGACGCCGAAACCTCAAACTCGGGCGTCAGTCCCGCAAGGCCAAGCGTAAACGAGACGCCGCCCGCCGCTTCGCTCCAGATCCGCGAGACGAGAACATCGTCAGCATGAGAAGCGAACAGCTCGCGCACCAGCGTTGATCCGGGCTGGCCGGAAGTTGTCGTCAGCAGGGCCGTCGACAAGTCCAACTCGCGTCGGAAAGGGGAGCACGCTCCGTTGACTGCCCCGGTCTCGGTCTCGCTGGGTTCGCCGGACGGAGCGAATTCGATCACCACATCGCACATCGCCAGATGGGTGCCAAAATTCCGCTTCGGCGGCTGCAGCGCTTGCTTCGCCAGCCGGTCGCCGCCCGCGTAATCGCCGGCGAACAGCCGCTCGCGGATCGCGGCCAGCGCCGCTTTGCCTCCGGACGCCGCGGATGCCGTCTCATCCGCTTGGCCGGACCAGTAGGTCGACTCGGTCAGGTTCCAGACCTCGCGCTCCGGCGCGGCCATGACGATGGCGCCGATCCGTCCGTTGCCCACGGGCAGGCCCTCCGACCAACCCGCAGCCGGCTTGTCATACCAGAGCTTGGTTGCGCCAAGCTCCGCTGCGTTCACCTTCATTGCCTTCCCTCCACCTTGCCGGAGGACGTCCGGTCATCCGGGACCAGCCGATACGTTTCCCCGGCTTCCGTCTCAAATCGGATATCGCCTTCCGCGATCCGTTCCACGGCTACCTCCACGCCACCGTGGTATACGGTCAGCGGCTCGCCCCCGCTGAGCCCCACGCGAACGCGGCAGGCATGGCCCAGCGTCGACACGATCTCCGCCTCGGTCAGCTTGCCGTTCGCCCAGCGCAGGCTTACCTCGAAGCCGCCGCGGGCACGAAGGCCGCGGACCTCGCCGTCCGGCCAGGCCTGCGGCAGAGCGGGCAGCAGCACCAGCGCAGGGAGGTGCGACTGCAGCAGCATCTCGGCGATGCCCGCCGAAGCGGCAAAGTTGCCGTCAATCTGGAACGGCGGATGTGCGCCCAACAGGCTGGCGTATACGCCGCCGTGGTTATAGCGCTCCGTTTCGCCGTCCTTCACCAGCCGCAGCATATTGCCGAGCAGCCGCAGCGCCCGATCGCCGTCGCCGAACCGGCTCCACAGGGCGACCCGCCAGCCCAGGCTCCAGCCGGTGCTTTCATCGCCCCGCCGCTCCAGCACTTGCCGCGCTGCGGCGAACAGCTCCGGCGTCTCCTCTGCCGAGAGCTGGCGGCCAGGATAGACGCCCACCAGATGGGACGTGTGCCGATGGTGGACATCCTCGTCCTCGAAATCCCGGCTCCACTCCTGCAGCTGTCCATACTTCCCAACCTGCAGCGGCAAGAGTCTCTCACGGGCCTGCCGCAGTTCCTCACGAAACGCCTCGTCAATGCCAAGCACACCTGCCGCTTCGATGCAGTTCGTAAACAGCTCCCAGATGAGCGACAGGTCCATCGTCGATCCTTCACTAATCGCTGCAACTCCATTCGCCGTACGGAATTTATGCTCCGGCGAAGTCGAAGGCGAAGTTACGAGATGGCCCGATTCGTCTTCAATGAGCCAATCCAGAGCAAACAAGGCAGCATCCTTCAAGATGGGGTATGCAAAATCATGTAAATATGCGACGTCCCCGCCAAAGACGTAATGCTCCCATAGATGTTGGGTCAACCAGACACCGCCCATCGGCCACAGCGCCCAGACCGGATCGCCGCCGCCGAAATCGCCCACGGGTGCGGTTTGACCCCAGATGTCCGAGTTGTGATGGGCGACCCACCCCCGGGTACCGTAGTTGACGGCGGCCGTTTTGGCCCCATTCTCGGCCAGGTTGCCGATCATCTCCAGCAGCGGCCAGTGGCATTCCGCCAGGTTACACACCTCGGCCGGCCAATAGTTCATTTCCGCGTTGATATTTAGCGTCCAGTTGCTGCTCCACGGCGGCCGAGTCATCGCATTCCAGATTCCCTGCAGGTTAGCCGCCTGCGTGCCAGGCCGGGAGCTGGCGATCAGCAAATACCGGCCGTAATGGAACAGCAGCTCAACCAGCCCCGGATCAGCGGCCCCGTATTCTACGATCCGCCGCTCCGTGTCCAACCCTTCCGGGGCCGCCGTCTCCCCTAACCGCAAGCTGACGCGGCTAAACAGGGCTTGGTAGTCCTCGATATGCCGGGCCCGAATCTCCAGGTACCGGTTGGCTAATGCACCAGTCAAGTCCGCTCTGGCCCGAGCCGCCGCCACGTCCGCCGGTACCGATTCCGGTCGCCCCGCCCCGGGGATTTGGTCGAACCGGTCAAAGCTCGTCGCGGCGCTGAAATACAATACGGCCTCCGTGGCGTCCAGAACGCGGATACCGTCCCCGTCGACGCTGACCCGGCCGTCGGTTTCCGTTACCGCCAGCCGCCCCTCAAAGGCCATCGCCGGGGAGACGGCCGGATCGCCGTAGCGGATCGGGCGATCCGCGTTCACGTAGTTCGGCTCCACCCGTTCCGGCGCTGTCCCCCGCATCACGAATATCCCGTCTTCCACGGCGGCAATATGGCGGAGCGGACTGTCGAGCCGTGCATGAAAAGCAAGTGCTCCCGGCTGGCTGCACGTCAGCCGCATGGCGATGATCCGATCGGGATGGGATACGAAGATTTCGCGCTTATAGCTCACTTTCCCGACGGTGTATTCCGTCACGTGGATGGCGTCCGCCAGATCCAGCGTGCGCCGGTAACTCCGGCAGGCGGCCCCGTGCTCGAACGTCAGCTGTAAATCGCCAAACGGCAAATAGGATTCCGTGTACGGCCCCAGCATTTGACGTCCCAGTTGATCCGCCTCCTCATAACGGCCTTCCCGGACCAGCTTCCGCACCTCAGGCAATACCTGCCGGGCGGAGGGATTGTTCCAATCACGCGGATACCCGGACCATAAAGTATCTTCGTTCAGACTGATCGTTTCCCGTTCCACCCCGCCGTAAATCATCGCGCCAAGGCGCCCGTTTCCGACCGGCAGCGCTTCGGTCCAGACCGTGGCCGGCCTGTCGTACTGCAGCTTTGTGTTTCGCTCCATCTTTTCTTCCTCCCCTACCAGATCTTAGTTTCTCTCGCCTGCTCGTCACCGCCGAGGAATACATTCTCCGCGATCACCGCATCCGGGCATGCCTCCAGCCGGATAGCACTTCCTTGGTCGATTCCCCCAGAGAACGCCAGCGATATCGTGTTCCCTTGAAACACCAAATCCTGTACGCAGCGCGCGGACAGCAGCAAGCCGCGCACCGATTCGAAACGATTGTTCACGATGGCAATCCGGCGATGAACCGATCTCTCCGGGTGCACCTCCCGATTCTCCGGCGCAATGGTGATCACCGCATGCGCTTCACCGCCGCAATCGATCAATCGATTGTCCTCGAGGACCATCTCCTCTACCGCGCCCGACTCGTACCAGGAATGCGCATCAGCAGCAACAAGAATGGCACTCATCCGGATTCTTTCAAATACGTTGCCGCGAATTACGGTTCGCCGCCGCGTGGAAGCCAGCACCCCGCGCGTCGGAATACGGGCGAAGTGGTTGCCCGTGATCTCCACCTCCGGGGACCAGGTGATGTTCTCGACCACATCTTGCGCCCTCATCTCCCTCGGGGCAGGCTGCTCCAGCGTAATCAGCAGCTCGCGGGGGTTTAACCGAAGAACGTCGCTCACCCTGCCGCTTCCATAGGTCACCAGCGTATCCGCATGAACGAAGCCGACCTCGTCTCCGGCGCGGAAGGCGGATATCCCATACGTTTGAGGATGCATAAACCTCACCAGCAGCTGATTGGGCGCCGGACGGCCGACGATTCGCAAGTATGTCCCGTGGACGTTGATCGCATCGTCATGCGCGCCGGCAAACCGGCAATTCCGGATTGCCACTCGCCCCCGGCAGCCCGACACATGGATGAAATCCGCAAAGCCGGCCACCGTCCGGCCGCTTTCGGCCCGTGGCGACAGGTCCAAACGCTCGAAAACGAGGTTTTCGCTGAATTGCCCCACCATCCCAAGCCCATGCATAAAATGAAACCCGCAGCCAGAGAACGTGATATCCGCACTTTCATGGACAAGGACCCCCACTTGATCGCGGATTCCATCCCGCATCTGAACCACGCGGCCGGGGGCCAGCCCCTCAGGGATGGTGCGGTCAAAATAAAACCTTACCCGTCCAGGGCCAACTTCCTCCGCAGAGGTCGTCGCCTGCTCCAGCCAGTTGTCCACCCGCCAGGTTGTATTTTCGGCCGGGTCACATAGCTGCATGGGTCCGGACTGAAAGCGCCAGCCCTCGCCAACCCATGCCAGCCGGCCTTCCTGAATGTCATACCTCGAATCCGGATGCACCACCGCCTCCATCCAACACGCTTCAGGCTCGCAATGCACCACGGTCATCTCCGTCACTGTCGGTACGGCGTAATCAAAGTGAAGGTCATGGATGACGATATTTGCGCTGCCGTCGATCAACAGCATCGTCTGCTTGCCGTGGAACAAGAACAGGGACCCGTTCCCCCTAATGGTCAACCGCTTTTGTTCTTTCAGCAGTATCCCGATCGTTTTCGTGATATCGAAATGCTCCTCTTCACTTGCTGTATTGGTGACATGATAAGGAGCTCGGATCGCCGATTGCGGGTAAAAATGATATCGGCCATAAGGCACCTCCAGCACAACCGGCCCTTCCGTTCGCGCGGCTTCCTCCAACGCCATCTGCATGGCTGGCTGCGTATCCTCTTGCGTATCCGGCCGGGCCCCATAATAACCTAAGGAGATCACAGTCACAGGTGGTTCATCCTCCACGGGTACCTCCGAACGGAGCGTACCCAACATGTGTTCAGAAGCTAGTCCTGGCGTTATCCTATCTTCGCCCAACATAACACATCTGCTCCTCTCCATCTATCGCTGTTTTGGAAGAAAAATGCCGGAAAACGCCCCTATCAGCGCCAGAATAATCGGAATCGGAAATCCGGCGAGGATGAGATACCCGCTGAGAAAAATCGTGTTCTTCACCAGCGTCCAAAACTGCGGATTTTCAAAAAACAGTCGGAAATGCTTGAACTCTACCCACGGACTTCCCCAGATCCCTTTGATCACGTTGTAGTCCTTGAACGCCAGCACCGCATTCAGCATCGGGTAGTATTTAAAAATCAGAAAAAACAAAATGGGAGGAATGACCAGCAAATGCAGCTGCCAGTGCTTCTTGATATTTCTGCGCGCGGTACGCCAGTAACTGGCCTTGCGCTTGGCGTCCGGGACGTAATCCGGTTGGAAAGCAAGTTGTTTTTCCAGAAAAATTCCCCCTATAAGTTTTGTAAGCGCCTTGATGGATGATAGCGTTTTCTTCTCGAGTCGATCATAGGGCATGTTTGGCGGCGTTGAACAGGTACACTTCCGTCTTTTGGCGTACAGTTCTCCCGTTTTTCAGGGAACATCCTTCGGTACGGGAGCCACGATTCCGCAAATAAAAAACAGCGGCCGCACCCTTCCTCATTCGGAAGGTACGGCCGCTGCTAGGCGGTTGTACGTTATGGACTTAACATGGATGAATCGTCTGGCCGATCCCGATCAATCCTGAAAGGACTGCCTGTAAGCGCTGGGCGAAACTCCCGTTAACCGTTTGAATGCCCGCCGGAACGAGTGGGAGCTGTTGTACCCCACCCGGGCGGCGATTTCGTCAACGGTATAGTTGCTCTCCTTCAGCAGCAATGCGGCCTGGTCCATCCGCACTTTAATCAGATGATCGGAATAATTCACCCCGGTCACTTCTTTAAACAGCTGGGAGATGTATTTCTCCGGCCGCTCCACGTACTCCGCGACCCGATATAGCGTCAGGTCCGGGTCGGCATAGGCTTCGGCTGTATACTGATAGATCTGTTTGATCAGCTGGGCGTGTGAATCCTTCTTCTTCTTGGCGATAAAACCGCACAATTCTTCCATAATCCCATGGATATCCTGCTGAATCGTCTCCAGCGGCACAGTAGGGCTGATGTCAATGATTCGCTGCTTGACGCTCTCGAACAACGGGGATTCCAGGAAGATTTTCTGATCCAGCAGCTTGAGGAACGTCCCCTTGATTTCCCCGACGAGCTGGTTTTTCATTTCCACCGACAGCTCGCGTTGCTCCAAATTCTGCGCGATGATCGAATCGATAATCTTCTGGGCTTCTTCCAGCTCCCCGGCCCGGATCGTGCTGATCAGGCGATGCTCCGTATCGAGGGGGTAATAGTAGGTCGTGTTTGTGCTTTGCGTTTCATGGCTCCACAGGATGCCTTTCTTGTTCAAGTAAACCGCATATTCCAGGGCCTGCTTCGCCTGATCGAAGGATTGGCCGACCTCCGTGACGCTGGCAAAGGCTTCGCCAAATCCGGCTTGCATCGAGATTTTGTATTCGGCGAACACATGCTGGGCAAGCTCCTCCATCAGTGTGGTAATCCGCTCTTCCTCCGCCGGCCCTGGCAGCTGATCCGCTTCGCAAAAGAACAGCAGTACGATTTTGTCCGACCCCACATCGGTCATCGGCATCGGCCCTGCAAGCTCGGTGATCGCCTGCTTCATCAGCAGCCTTGCGGCGTTTAGCTCATTCAGCACCTCTACGGTATCCATGCCGGCGTATCCGTTGATTTGCAAAATACCAACATAGCCTTCGCCTTGCCGGAGCGGAATGTCGGCCTGCGCCGCCGCAGAGACGATCTCCTCCCGCGATTCAAATTCCCCGGCAATCAGCCGCTTCAGGAAAGCGTCGCGCACCAGCGGAAGCTGGCGATGAAGCTCCGCCTCCAGCAGTTTGTTCTTCGTAATCATGCCGGCAATGTTCCCGCTTAGGAAGTCAAACTCGTTGTGCCCCGTATCGTCATCCTTACCGAACTGCTCCTTCATCACGCCGATTAATCGGTTGATGGGGAGACTGTTCCGGTAAGCCAGGAACAAGCCTACCAGCAATCCGATTAACATCGCGCCGCCTGTAATCATCCAGGAGATCCGTTTGATCTGGTTGGGTTTCTCCATGAGAGTGCTTCGTGGGATGCCGGCTTGGTAAACCCAGCCGTTCTTATCGGATCGCGTCGTGATCACGAGATCGCTGCCATAAAATTGGCTCGTCTTGCTCTCGTCAAACTTCGGATCAGAGTGCAGCTTGGCGATATCCGGTACCGTTTCCCCCTGAAGGAAGATCGTATTGCCCTCCGCATCGTAGATATGAACCCACCCGCCGCTTTGTTCCGTTAAACCGGATAACAGTCCGGCAATCGTCTTCTGATCTATTAATACAACGACGATCGCTGGTGAGGTATCGTTAAAACTATCCAGAGGCAGCGATTGCATGTAGGTGATCACGGAAGTTTTCATGTCCCGTTCGCTAAACGGAGTCAGCGGTTTGATTTCGCTGCGGTGGGTTGTGCCCAACACCTGCTGCTCCCATTCCTCAAACGACAGATTATCATAATGAAAATACTCATAATAATGCTCCGGCCGGTAAGACGATCCGGAGGTGATAATTAAGTTATAGTTCGCCAGATATATAAAATAGTTACGCAAAAAATCGTTGGTTTGCCCAAACGTCAGAACGTTGCGCATCGCCTTCCAGATGCCGTACACATCCCTCTCCGTACCTCGGTCGTTCATCAGGGCGTTAATCTCCTGGCTGATTGCCAACTGCCGAGTCATGCCCTCCACTTCCGCCATCCGGTGCTCGAGCAGCTCTTGGCTTCTCTCCAGCTGAATGACGCTGTTCTCGATGGAGATCGACTCCGTCACCGAGATGGAAGTCCGGTACGAGATATACCCGCCGATGCAGGGAATGAGCAGGATAGCGACATACGAAATCAGAAAGCTGCGGAAAACCCGGGAATGCCGAAGCATGGGATGCCCCCCATCTTTATTGGTAGCGCTCTCATTTACGGCCGAGCCGTCCGCTTTTTTCGTTTCATCATTATATCTATATAGCCATTTCATTCTGTCCAGCGGCATGGAGCGCCCCTTCAATCCAAGCATATCGAGGTTCGCCTCGCTTGGATAGGTACTCCTGGGTAGCTGAGCGTACAATTTTCCCGGCTTGTCCCTCGCAGAACCGCGCAGCGGCGCGGGTTTGCAGAAATGTTCGACGAAGTGTGCAACCTGCGCCAAATAAAAAATGAGAATTTCGAATAAATTGTGAATTAACAACATGAATGGGATCTCTTATAATAAATGAAACGGTTTAGGAGAGTTGGATATGCGAATGAACTGGTATTACCGTACGATTCTTTCCTATGCTCCGATCCTCTTCGTGATCATTTCTTCCATGATCTTCGTGATTTTCTTAGCCCTCAACAACGCTTCCGAGCGAAAATACTTGGAAACCAACAAGGCGATCCTCGATCGGATCGTCTTTAACGCGGATGCGAATCTCATGCTAATCGAGCGCAACGTCGTCAGCAAGGTGTTGATGGACGGCGAGATTCAGGACTACTTCGCGAACGCCTCACAAGATGCATTGGGTGACTTCTTGCTGCAGAAAAAACTGATTGACCTAAGCTTAACTTTGCCTTTTGCCAACACCATTTACATTTACAATGAAGCCGAACGACGGATCATTTCGGATTTGGGGTCCTATTCGCTGCGGGCGTTTGGGGATGCAGACTTCCTGACAGCCAACTACGGCAGGAAGGAATCCGCAGGCTGGTTTAATCCACGCTCTTTCGCTTATTCGCCGCAAGGAGAGGAAGCGCAGCAGGTGGTCTCCTTGGTGAAATTTGTTTATACCGGAGACGATATGCGCGGGGCACTTGTGGTCAACGTGTATCAACGCTCTTTTATGGAATATCTTAATTCTTTTGATGAAAGCGATTACAACCATGTTCGATTAATTGATACCGCTGCCGCTTCGGAATCCCCGGACAAGGCGCCGACGATGAACCCGATTCAAGTTCAATCTGATTATACCGGCTGGACCTATGTTTCGGAGGGGGTCCATGATCAAGGCTACAACTGGTTGGCCCTTTTCTCCAACGCGTGGATGGTCATTTGGGTCACCTTGATCCTGCTGGCGCTGATCGGGTTTACGATCATCACCCACATCCATTACAAGCCGATTCAATCGATTATGGAAAAGGTCAGCCAGTTTTCGAACCGAAAAAGCGAGGAATTGGGCATTAAAGGAGCGGACAATGAGTTCACCTTCATCGAAATGGCGCTGGACCATCTCTTGAAGCGGTCGCTGGACTACGAGAACCTGCACAAGGAAGACAGCTTGCTGCGGCAGCAGCGGCTGTTTCACGATCTGTTAGCCGGGCATCTCGTGCTTACGGATGAAGAATTCCAGCAACGGCTGGCCGAGTTTAATCTGTCCGCCCCCTATGACCGGTTAGGCGTGATGGTTGCCGAACTGGACCGATACGCCGAGTTTACGGATAAATATAAGGTCAAAGACCAGCATTTGCTGAAGTTTATTATTGAAAGCGCCTTCCGCGATCTGGGACAAAGCCATCATGCCTTTGTCTGGCATGCCTGGATGGAGCCGCATCGCATCGCCTTTGTCGTGCATCACACCGCCGATCCGCACAATACCCAGGCGACCATCACTTATGCAGAGGAATTTAAAAAATGGATTCATCAGCATCTGGAGCTGACACTAACGATCGGCATCGGGGCCGATTCGACTTCGATTGATACCCTCGCGGATTCCTATCGGAACGCGGTGGAGAATGTGGAGCTGAAGACGGTGCTTGGCATCCATTCCATCATCGATAATCGGAAAAGCGCCGGCATTATGAATCTGGACCGATATGCATACCTGCAAGCTTTGGATTATGCCGCCCAGTCCTTCCGCATGAATGAAAGCGAATGGCGGGAGAAACTAACCCAAGTCTTTGGTGAACTGAGTAAAATGCGGTTTCGCAAGCGGGATATGGCGGAGTTTGCACAGGCGTTCCTTAAACGGATGGAACAGGCTGTATTGGCCATGTCCTCCCCTATTCAAACGCGCTGGAAAAGCGATTATCAAGACCGGTTCGCCAGCCTGACCGAAACGGCGGAGACGCTGGCAGAATTTCAAGAACAGTTCATGAGCCTCATGAATCAGTTCGAAGCCTGCGTGGAGGAAGACCGGCAAGCCCGCAGGCATCATAGCTTGGCGATGCAGGCCAAACATTACATCGATGCGCATTTCACCGATCCGGGTCTCTCCTTGGTTCAGGTCAGCGACTATTTGAACCTTCAGCCCAGTGCGCTAAGCGTTATTTTCAAAGAGGAAATTGGGGAGAAATTTGTGGATTATGTCTTGAAGGTTCGGATGCAGCAAGCCAAGCAACTCCTGCTGGAAACGGAGGATTCGATCCAGTCGGTGGCGATCAACAGCGGTTATCAGAACGTGAATTCCTTCTACCGCGCATTCAAGAAATTTCAGGACATTCCACCGGGGGAATACCGCAATATGTACCGTGCAACGTAAAAGATCTATAATCTGTGTTCCCAACGAGGAAGGAGAGTTCGCATGCCCCTTTTGAGGTCGTGGTTATCGAAGCTGGCGGTCATCGCTATTCTGTGCGTCCTGACAGGCTGCAGCGGATTTGGGGATACGGATCGGTTGGGCTGGGCTGACGGCCCTCTCCCAAATTTTGATTCGGACGGATTCACTGCCAATCATGACGGCTGGACAACGCTTCGCATTGAGCTGTTTGAGCGAAGCAACAAACCGATCGGCGCCCCCACAATTACCGATAATACGATGACGCAGTACATTCAGGAGCATTTCGGAAATCCGGAGCGGATCAAGATCGAATTTGTCACCGTCCCCCGGGCGGAAGAAGTCCGGAGGCTGCAGGTGTTAATGGCCGCAAATCAAGCGCCGGATATCGTGTTCACCTATGACCTGCCTACCGTCTACAATTTCTACACCCAAGGGAAATTATCCGATTTGTCGCCTCTGTTGGACCAATACGGTTCAAGGTTGAAGGAGCTCCTCGGGGAAGAGGTGTTGAGTTATGGGCGGAGGCAAGGAACACAGTTTGCAATTCCCGCAAGGCGGGTGTTGACGGCCCGAACGACGACCTTGATCCGGGAGGATTGGCTCCGGGAGGCCGGACTCTCCCTGCCGGAGACGACGGAGGAGTTTTACCAGGCGCTCCAAATGTTTAAAAAGAATCGGTTGCAAAAGACCGGAGAGGTCATCTATCCTTACGGTCAAATCGATTATTACCATACCGCCCCGCTGCAATACTCGTTCTGGGATTGGGACCAGATCACCGAGGAGGACTTATACGCCGAGCCGGGTTGGACGATGCCCGGGAACAAGGAGGCGTTCCGGTTCCTGAACCGCCTGTATCACGAGGGGCTGATTGATCCCGATTTTCATTTGGACCGATTCGCCCAGCAATTTCAGAAGGATCTGGTGAACGGCCGGGTTGGAGCCGCATCCCCCAATACGAATGAGCCGGTTTATATGGGATATCTGGCTGAACTGTTAAAGAACGACCCCGATGCCATCCTAACGCCAATCGATCCCTTCACAAGCGCCAGCGGCAAGAAGTGGAAGCCGATCCTGGAAAACACGGGCATGTACATCATGGTTCCGAAAACGAGCAAAAACGCCGAAGCAGCGATTAAATATTTGAATTGGATGGCGCAGCCGGAGAACATTATCACGCTGCAGAACGGCGTGGAGGGCGTGACCTACCGGATGGAGGACGGTGTGCCGGTAACCCTGGAGAACGAGGATGTAAATCGATTGTTATTTAATTTTTTTGACTACTGCATCATTTTAAATGGAAAATATGTCAGCAGCCAGGACGAACGCTTGAATCTAAAAGCGAATGCGACCAACAAACGCTTTGAAGAGTTTACGCGCAAGAGCGTGGAGTACGGAATGAATGACGGGATCGAAACCCCGCGCATTCATGCGATTTTGCCTTCCGAAATTCGGTATGCCGCTGCTTTAAATGAGAAGAACGACGAAATTTTCGTAAAGGTCATTACGGCGTCTCCGCAAGCCTTTGATACCGTTTACGACGAGGAGGTCGCAGAGTATCTCGCCATGGGCGGACAGCAAGTTCGCGAGGAGAAGCATCGAGCGTATCAAATGCAAAACGGCGGAACACCATAAGCTGCTGCACTTTAGAAATCCAATCATCCCAGAGAGGGGTTATCCCTTTCTGGGATGATTTTTTTAGGCGCTTAACCCTCCTTCCGCCCCCCTGAATAAACAAAGGATAGTCATATAAAAAAGGTGAAAACCCCCGCAGGAAAAAGAGAAGAAGCCCCCAAAAAAGGAGAATTTCCTGCCATCCGCCCCTGTTGTATAGTAAGCAGCAACCAAGCCATGAACTTACCACCCGAAAGGAGGATGCCGATGCAAACGGAAGTCAGGCAGGCCCGTGCCCCGCTCCCCGTTAAACGACGGAACAGCATGGCGGCCTTCAAGCGGCAATGGCCATTGTATCTGCTGATGCTCTTGCCGATGACGTTCTTTATCGTATTTAAGTACATTCCAATGGCGGGCGTCGTAGTTGCTTTCAAGGACTACAACATTTTTCAGGGGATCTGGGCCAGCGAGTGGGTCGGATGGGACGTATTTCGCGAGATCTTTGGGATGCCGCAGTTCTATAAGGCGCTGCGCAACACCTTGATGTTAAACGTCTTCTCTCTGCTGACGTTCCCGGTTCCGATCATCCTGGCGATTATGCTGAACGAGCTGCGGGTCCATTGGTACAAACGCGTAAGCCAAACCTTGCTGTATCTACCCCACTTCATCTCTTGGGTCATTGTCGGCGGGATGGTGCTTCAATTACTCGCGACCAATACGGGCAGTGTCAACGAGTTGATCAAGAGCCTCGGCGGCCGGCCGATTCCGTTCCTCGAGGACACGGTGCTTTGGATTCTGACCTACACAGGAGCCGGGGTTTGGCACTATGCGGGCTGGGGAACGATCCTTTATTTAGCAGCGCTTACAAGCATCAATAAAGAGCTGTATGAAGCCGCCGAAGTAGATGGGGCCAGTCGGCTGCGACGAATCTGGCATATTACGCTTCCTGGGATTAAGCCCACGATCGTGGTGCTGTTTATTATCCAAATCGGCCATATGGCGGATATCAGCTTCGAGCAGCCGTATGCCCTGCAGAACGGCTACGTCATGGATGTCGCTCAGGTGATCAGCACCTATGTGTACACGGTGGGCATTCAATCAGCGCAATTCGCGCTGGCAACCGCCGTGGGATTGTTCCAATCGGTCATCGGGCTGATTCTGCTGCTCACGGCCGAACTCATATCCCGAAAAGTAAACCAGCAAGGCATCTTCTAGCCAAGGAGGGAGCTCACGTGATCCGGAATCCGGTTGATAAAGTGATCGATACAATCGTCATCGTGGTCATCGGTTTATTTGCCTTGTTTTGCGTCGTGCCGATGATCCATATCTTTGCCTTATCCTTCAGCGGCAACCGGGCCATTATGTCCGGGGAGGTGTTCCTGTGGCCGGTCGACTGGAACTTCCATTCCTATTCCGCCGTATTCGGGGACATCTCCATGATGCGGTCCCTGTTGCTGACGGTGATTCTGGTCGTCGTCTATACCGCGGTCGCCTTGGTGATGACCATTATGGCCGCGTATGCGTTAAGCCGCAGAAACTTCAGAGGCCGGAACGTGATGTTTGGGCTCATCATCGTCACGATGTTTTTTAACCCGGGGATTATCCCCAATTACTTGCTGATCAAAGAGCTGGGCCTGCTCAATTCGCCACTGTCGCTCATTTTGCCCCTGATGATTAATGCGTTCCTGCTGATCATTATGAGAACTTCCTTCTCCGGCGTTCCTCATGAGCTGGAGGATTCAGCCTGGATGGATGGCTGCGGCCATTTCCGCTTTCTGCTCCAGGTCGTGCTGCCGCTTCAGTTGCCGATCCTTGCGACCATCGGGCTTTATTCGGCCGTGGACCGTTGGAACATGTTTCAGGACGCTTTGTTTTACATCAACGATAAAAATTTGTACCCGCTCCAGCTCAAACTTTATCAGATGGTCATCAACAGCCAGGTGAACGATGCCACGGCGCAGGAAGGCTTTAACGCCGCGACGCCGATTCCCCAAGGCATTCAGTCAGCCAGCATTATGTTTGCTACCGTGCCGATTTTGCTGGTCTACCCCTGGCTGCAGAAATATTTCATTTCCGGCATGCTGCAGGGGGCCATTAAAGGATAGGCCCTAGCCTGGCGGGAAGCAGCCCGATGTTGATAGCTGCTCTTCGGTCTCGATACCGAAGGTCACTATATTTAAACCAAATCAAAAGGGAGGCAACACCATGCGCAAACCATTTCGCTCCTCGATGTTCGCCTTAGTGGCGCTGGTCATGGCCGCAAGCTTCGCTTTGGCGGGCTGCGGCGGCGGAGGAAGCAACAGCTCATCCAGCGGAAACGGAAAGGACAGCGGCGGGAACACCACAGCTACGAACAATGCCAAGGAATCCGCACCGAAGGGGGAACGCATTACCTTAAAGGTGGAGCTGTTTGACCGAAACAATACGCCGGCTGGGGAACCGCCAATTACGGATAACTTCATGACCCAGTATATCCAGAAAAGCTTTGGCGACCCGAACAACATCGACGTTGAATTCGTGACGGTGCCGCGCGCCGAAGAGGTCGATAAGCTGAACGTCCTGATGGCCTCAGGCTCTGCTCCGGACATTGTGTTCACGTACAGCAAGCCTACCGTGCAAAACTATGTAAAAAGCGGAGGCTTAACCGACCTGGGACCGCTCATCGATCAATACGGCCCCAATTTGAAGAAGGTGCTGGAGCCTTCCCTGCCCTACGGCGTATTTGACGGGAAGCAATACGTCATCCCGGCACTGCGCGTGATTCAAGCCCAAAGCACGACCTTCATTCGCAAGGACTGGCTCGATCAACTGAACCTTCCGCTTCCGCAAACGACGGAGGAATTTGTGAATGCCATGCGTGCTTTTAAAGAGAAGGATCCCGGCAAGACGGGTGGCAAGGTCATCCCCTACAGCTACATCGACGTGTTCCATATGATGCCGTTGGTCAATTCCTTCTGGAAATGGGATGAAATCACGGATAGAGATCTGTACTCGGTTCCGAGATGGCTGCAACCGGGGAGCAAGGACGGTTACCGGCTGCTCAACCAGATGTACAGTGAAGGACTGATCGATCCGGACTTCGCGCTCAGCGACGACTTCAGCCAAGCTTTTGCCCAACAGGTTGTGAACAGCATTGCCGGGGCAGGCACGCCGAACACGAATGAGCCGGTCTATAACGGGTACTATGCCAACCTGAAAGCGAACAATCCGGACGCGGTACTGGAGGCGATCGATCCGTTCTCTACCCCGGACGGGAAGCATCCAAAGCCGGTGTATGACCCGATTGGCGCATACATCATGGTTCCGGCAACAAGCAAAAACGCAGAGGCGGCTGTGAAATATTTGAACTGGATGGCTGACCCAAGCAACATTCTCGTGCTGCAAAACGGCGAGGAAGGCGTCTCGTACGAAATGAGCGAAGACGGGCTGCCGGTGCTGCTGAATACGCCGGAAGCTCAGAACCTGCTGTACAACTATTACGATTACTGCATCATCCTGAACGGCAAATACATTTCCACCGAGGATCCAAACAAGAACATTGCCGCCAATGCCTTCGATCCCGACTTCAAAGATTTCACCGTCAAGAGCATCCAAGTCGGAACGAATGACGGGTATACCCTGCCTCGCGTAGATATCGCGGTGGATGCCGAGATCAAATATGCCAAAATTCTGGAGGATTTCGAAAAAGAAATGCTCGCGAAGATCGTCACGGCCAAACCGGATCAATTCGACAAGGTCTATGACCAGAAGGTCGAGGAATACATGGCCATGGGCGGCAAAGCTGTCATGGAAGGGAAACAGGCGGCTTACGACGAGTTTTACAAGAAGTAACAGATAACGGATCGGGCCTTTCGGAGTTGTTCTTCGGAGAGGCCCGATTCACATCCAAGCTAAGGAGGGAACCCGAGTGATCCATGTAGCAGTGATCGGAGCCGGTGCGATATCCCCGGCCCATATTCAAGCGTATTTGCAATTCCCGGAGCGGTGCCGGATCGTGGCGATCTGCGATATTTATCCGGAGAAAGCTCGGCAAAGGGCGGAGGAGTTTCAGTTGGATGCGGACATCTATGCCAACTATTCCGAATTGCTCCAGCGCAGCGACATCGACCTGGTCTCCGTGTGCACCCCGCCGTATACTCACGCGGAGACGGCGATCGCTTTTTTGAACGCGGGCAAGCATGTGATTGTCGAGAAGCCGATGGCCTCCTCGCTGGAGGAATGCGATCGGATGAACGAAGCCGCGGAGCAGAGCGGAAAAATATTATCCGTCGTGGCCCAGAACCGGTTCACGACTCCTATGATGAAGCTGAAGAAGGTGTTGGACACGAAGCTGATGGGGCCGATCGTGCACGCGCAAGTCGACTCTTATTGGTGGAGAGGCCACTGTTACTATGATCTGTGGTGGCGAGGCACCTGGGAGAAGGAAGGCGGCGGCTGCACGCTGAACCATGCGGTGCACCATATCGATATTTTTCAATGGATGAACGGCATGCCGGCGGAGGTCACTGCAGTGATGAGCAACACCTCCCATGACAATGCCGAGGTGGAGGACATCTCCATCGCCATCGCCCGCTACGACAACGGGGCGCTGGCCCAGCTCACCAGCTCCGTTGTGCATCACGGCCAGGAGCAGCAGTTAATTTTCCAGGGGAAGCACGCGCGTGTGTCTGCACCGTGGAAAGTAGCGGCTTCTGTTTCCAAGCCAAACGGATTCCCTGAGCCGGACGTAGAGCTGGAAGCGAAGATTCAGCAGGCTTACGATGAGCAACCTGAGCTTCGGTATGAAGGTCATCGCGGCCAAATTCAAGACGTGCTGAATGCGATTGAGCATGGGACACCCGTGCTGGTGGATGGCATTCAAGGCCGCAGAACGCTGGAGCTGATTACGGCGATTTACCAATCCGCAAGTACCGGCCAGACGGTGAAACTGCCGTTGGGTCCGGATAGTCCCTTTTATACACGGCAAGGGATATTGCAGAACGCGACTTATTTTTACGAGAAGAAGACCAGCATCGAAAACTTCAGCGACAATACGATCACCTCGGGGGGCAACAGCTAATTCACGAAAGGGGCAGACGCCATGACGAAGGAGCAAGATGGCATGAATTATGCGCCGAAAGGAAAACTCAATCCGGTAGTTGGAACAGGCGAATTTCGCTTTGCGGCGATCGGATTGGATCATGGGCATATCTACGGAATGTGCAACGGGTTGATCGAGGCCGGGCGGAGCTCGCCGCGGTGTATGACCCGGATCCGGAAAAGGTGAAGCGGTTTGTCGATACGTTTCCGCAAGCGAAGGCAGCGGCGTCCGAGGAGGAGATTTGGGAGGATCCGCAGATCCGGTTGATCGCCGCAGCCTGTATTCCTTCGGAACGATGCGCACTCGGGCTTCGGGCGATGGAGCACGGCAAGCATTATTTTGCGGATAAACCGGCGTTTACGACGTTGGAGCAGGTCGAACAGGCGCGACGGAAAACGGAACAGTCCGGTCTTAAATGGGGGATCTATTACGGGGAACGCCTGCATGTTGAGAGCGCTGTGTTTGCCGGCCAGCTAATCGAGGAAGGCGCCATCGGGCGGGTCGTCCAGGTCATTGGCACAGGGCCGCATCGCGCTAATCCCAAGGCCCGGCCGGAATGGTTCTTTGACCCCGACTGTTACGGCGGGATATTATGCGATATCGGGTCCCATCAGATCGAGCAATTCCTGCATTACGCAGGCGCTAAGGATGCGAAAGTGCTGCATAGCAAGGTGGCCAACTACAAGTTCAAGGAATACCCGCGATTTGAGGACTTTGGCGATGCAACGCTGGTAGCGGATAACGGGGCGACCTTCTACTTCCGGGTGGATTGGCTGACTCCCGACGGTTTGGGGACGTGGGGCGACGGCCGCACCCTCATCTTGGGGACGGATGGCTACATCGAAATTCGCAAATACATCGACATCGCCCGGGAAGCTTCCGGCAATCATCTCTATTTAGTGAATCATGAAGGCGAATTCCACTATGACTGCTCCGGGAAAGTGGGATACCCTTATTTCGGCGCATTTATTTTGGATATCCTCAACGGAACGGAAACTGCCATGACACAGGAGCATGCCTTTAAAGCGGCGGCTTTATGCATTGAGGCGCAGGCGCAAGCGATTCGGATTGAAACGGATTAAGAAGAACCCGTGGAGCAAGGAAGGGGCTAACCCAACCGTCATCGTGGATGATGGAGGAGCAGCCCCTTTCTTGGCCTATAGCGCATTGAAATTACAGCGGCATCGCTTTCCCGTCGATACCAATCATCACGGCGTGGGTATCCGCGTCCAGCTTCCCTTCGGCCAAGTCGAGAATCGCCCGCGCCGAATCCCGCGGATCGCCGGGCGCCTGACTGCCGCCCATCGGGGTCCGTATCCAGCCTGGATGCATGGCGTACACGCTGAACCCCTGCGGCACCAGCTCCTTGCGCAGCTGAGCGGTAAAATAGTTGAGTGCGGCCTTGGACAACGCATACGGATAATCGCCGCCATATGCCCCGGCAAAACATCCGGCCTCCGAGGATACGTTCAGAATCAAGGGCCGATCACTCTCTTTCAGCAGCGGCAGGAAATGCTTCACCATCTTCATCGGGCCGTACAGATTGGTGCGGAACGTATTCTCCACCGCCGCGAATTCCAATCGCTCGATCGGCTGCTCCCGTGCCAGCAAGATCCCCGCGTTGTTGATCAGCGCGTCCACCGTTCCCCATCTGGCAGCCATGGCCTCCTTCGCTTGAGCAATCGAATCTTCCTCGTCGACATCCAGCTCAAGCAGCGTCAGCTTCCCTTGCGCCCCCTCCTGCCGTGCCTTCAACGCTTCCACGTTCGTATCCAGCGAGCGCATGCCGGCAGCCACCTCATGGCCGCGCCGCAATGCTTCCCCAACGATTTCCAATCCAAGTCCCTTCCCCGCTCCTGTTACGATCAGTTTCATCGTTCAACCTTGCCTCCTTTGGTTGCTATGAATCCGTTTACATTTCTAAGTGCTGATGAGTCCATGGTCCAATGCATCCCCATCTTAGCATATTCGCGCGCATTCCGGTACAAAGCAGATCACTAGCAAAATGAAGGACACGAACCTGCGGCACAAATGCCCATCTCCGCGAATATACTGCAGCAAGAACAAAGGAGGAATGGATGGAAATGCCTAATATGTATTCACCTTACGGCGGTACGCCAAGCCAAGTAAGCCCGATGAGCCAAGAGCCGATGGGATACAATCACAAGAAACAAATGATGGAAATGTGTAAAAAATATCATCACCACCTCATGCAAATGGAAGGCAACGACGGCAGAATGTATGAAGGGATCATCGACGGAATGGACGACGACCACGTGTACCTGCTCGTTCCGGTGGGAGATATGGATGATCGCGCGTTCGGTTCCCCTTATGGCGGTTACCCTCCCTACGGTGGCTTTGGTTACGGTTACGGCTATCCGCGCCGCTTCCGCCGCTTTATCCGCCAGCCGTATCCGTTTTTCTTCTTCAGAAGATTTTTCTTCCCGTTTTTCTTCTAAACTTAAACGCAAAAAACAACAAGGCCTCCTGCAATTTGCGGGAGGCCTTGTTGTTCTTAGGCTTGGCTGGAATTGGTGTGATACGCTTCGTTGTGGGAGCCGCGACGGCGATAGACGGTGCTGCCGATCCGGGCATACACGCCCCGCAGGGATCGGATATGATCGTAATTGGGATAAATGATCAAATCAAGCAAGTACGCCGATCGCCGGCTGCCGGGTATTCTTCTCCGATTAAGTGCGTCGATGATTCCGGCGGAAGAATGGATGCCGATGCCATGGCCATAATAGCGGTCTTCGCCCAGCATAATGACGTTCTCCCCTTGCCATTCCGGGGTTTCGGGATTATGGTCCGGATTTTTGAAATAGAGAATATCTCCGGGATAGGGCCCCAGACGCAAACTTCCTTGACGAAAACCCAGATCACTGTCATACTGCCAATCGTAAAGAAGCAGGTTGGTAAAATACGTATTAAACGCCCGACTGCCGATCTGATCCAGTACAGCCTTATACATCACGATCATCATCGCCATCGAGCATTCGAAGCCATAAAGCGGACCGTTCCGGTAAATGTCGAGAATGGCATCCGCCGGCGCTACTCCGTTTCTTAGCCGAAACCCTCCCTCCTCCGTGCGGTTCCAATACAGCTCATTGCATCGGGATTTACGGTAGACGGCAAATTGGGCCCCGCTTCCATTCAGCGCCAAGGCCGAATCGACGATCGAGTTGCGGAGAGCCAGTTCGAACAGCAATTCATCTAAAGAACCGTAACGATAGGGCACCGGGCTTCGTTCTTGAGCCTGCACGATTTCCCTTTGAAGCGGAGGCAGCGTCATTTGAGCAAGTTGACTCTTATCTTGTGGCGGCAGTAGGATCAAACCTATTCCCCTCCTTGTCAATATTCAGGTGAATCTAGGTTAGTGTACGTGCGGATGTCTGGATTGGTGCCCGGCCGTATCGAATCTACCTGTTCCAGAAATGCTAATCCCATAATTTATATGAAGGGGGTGACGCGAAACGATGAACGACCGTCAGAAGGATATTTTACATATGCTGCTTACCGATGCCCGGCCCCACTTGGTGATCCGGGATATTGCCTTGCACTTTGGCTGTTCGGAGAAAACTATACGCAACGATCTGGATGAAATCGATCAGTATTTAACCCAATCGTCAAATGCCCGTCTGGTCCGCAAGCCCGGATACGGGGTCGCCTTGGACATTTCCGAGCCGGACAAAGCCCAAATCACCGCAGAACTGCTCCGATCCCGGTCCATCAAGCCAAAGGAACAGGAAACGGAGGAGGAACGGCTGATCGCCGTGGCCTACCGGCTCTTGATGGAGACGAAGCCGGTAACGATCCAAGAGCTGGCCGACAAGCACTACACCAGTAAGACCGTGATCAAAAAAGACTTGGACGCTTTGCGGGATTGGCTCGCGAAATGGGACCTGATCGTCGTTTCCAAGCAAAAGGTCGGCGTCTTGATCGAAGGGAAAGAACGGGATAAGCGCGCGGCGTTGTCCAAGCTGTCCCAACTCACCGGCGAAGCAGGCCAAGCCTTCATCAAGGATCGATTTGCTCCCCATGAGCTCGATATCGTCACTCGGGAGCTCAAGCAGCTCGAGCTTGATGCGCAGCTTGCTTTTACGGATGAAGCGTTCGACAATCTGCTGATTCATACGCTGCTGATGATTCGACGAACGAAACTGAAACAGCCGATTACCTTCTCCGAGCAAGAGAAGGTCTTTGTCCGCGGGAAGCCGGAGTTCCGCTGGACGGGAGCCTTCATCCGGAAGCTGGAGCGCTTCTTCGCCGTGCGCTTCCCGGAGGATGAAGTAGCTTATCTGACCGCTCATATTCTGGGCGGGAAGATCCGATCCCGGGCGCGGATCGAAACGGCGGAGCCCGGAGCAGATCCATCCGCGGAAACGGCGGAGGCCCGCGGTTTAGCAGAGACGCTCGTCCGGAAGATGTCCGCTTTGACCTGGGTGGATTTTGGCCAAGACGAGGCTTTGATGGAAGGGCTGCGCATTCATTTATATTCAACGTTGAACCGGTTAAGCTACGGGCTCACCGTATCGAACCCGATGCTGCAGGATATCAAGAGAATGTATCCCTACATGTTTGATATGGTGATTTATGCGACGAGAGAGTTAAGTGAAGGGTACCCCTTCACCATTCCTGAAGAGGAGGTCGCTTATTTGACGCTGCATTTTCAGGCCGCTGTGGAACGGCTGAGCCAGCCGGCTGAGGGAAGGAAGCGAATCGTGACTGTCTGCCATATGGGGGTGGGCATGTCGCAGATCTTGCGCAGCAAGCTGGAGCGGAAGTTCCCCGAACTGCATGTATTGGATTCCGTTCGGAAAGCCGATCTCCCCGGGTATTTGGCTCACCATTCGGTTGACTTTATCATCTCCACAATTCCTTTGGAGAATGTGAACGTCCCCTATATCACGGTATCCCCGCTGCTGGAGACTGGCGAAACGCAGAAGATCGCCGACTTCATCGGCAAGTTGGACCAAGAATCCGGTCACGCCGAACACGCTGGCTCGATTCTGGGCATGTACACGCAGCCTTCGCTCATCTTCCCGCGCCTGACCATCGGCCATCGATTCGAGCTGATCGAGCTGTTAGGGAACGAGCTCGCCAAGCAGGGGTTCGTTGAGCCGGATTACGCGCATCAGGCTTTGCTGCGGGAACGGCTCTCGTCCACGACCATCGGCGGCGGCATCGCAATCCCCCATGGCGATCCGAAGCTGATTCGCACCTCGCGGATCGCTGTTGCCACCCTGGAAGAGCCGTTGGAATGGCAGGAAGAGAAGGTGTCCGTCGTATTTATGCTGGCGCTTGCCCCGCAGGAGCAAGAGATGACGAAAAAACTGTTCCAGCGCCTGTCCTTGCTAAGCGAACAGCCTTCAACCGTTGAGCGGCTCGTGCAGGCACGGACTCCCGAGGAGCTGCTCAATTGCTTATAGGGAAAAAAATCAGTTTTTCCGCAACTTCCGGTAATATAAAGTTCTTTTCCGTCGTTCCTTTTGCGATAAGATGAGTCATGTAAACGATTTCGATCTTTGATTACAGGAGGAAACATCCATGAAACTACTGGCGATTACCTCATGTCCCAACGGGATTGCCCATACGTACATGGCGGCGGAAAATCTGCAAAAAGCCGCCGACAAGCTAGGTATTGCCATGAAGGTCGAGACCCAAGGCTCGATCGGAGTGGAAAACGAATTCACGGAGGAAGATATCCGCCAAGCGGACGGCATCATCATCGCGGCCGACAAAACGGTAGACAAACGCCGGTTCGTCGGCAAGAAGCTGCTCGTTGTTGGTGTGCAGGAAGGCATACGGAACCCCGAGGCGCTGATCCAACAGATGATTCGCGGAGAAGTGCCGGTATACCAAGGACAGGATAACAATGAAGGTACGCCGGCCAAACAGACCGGCGCCAAGCAGCAAAACGCCTTTTATCGCCACCTGATGAGCGGTGTCTCGTATATGATTCCGTTTATCGTCGTGGGCGGTCTCTTGATCGCCATCGCTCTCTCGATCGGCGGCGTACCTACGCCGGGCGGCCTGCAAATTCCAGAAGACTCGTTCTGGAAAACCATCGAGAAGCTGGGATCTGCGTCCTTTACGTTTATGGTACCGGTGCTAGCCGGGTTCATCGCGTTTAGTATCGCCGACCGGCCGGGTCTCGCTCCCGGGATCATCGGCGGTTACATCGCCGCCAATGGCAGCTTCTACGGAAGTGAAGCCGGTGCCGGCTTCATCGGCGGGATCATCGCCGGTTTCCTGGCGGGTTACGTTGCACTTTGGATCAAGAAGTGGAAGGTGCCGAAAGCGATCAATCCAATCATGCCAATCATCATCATCCCGGTTCTCTCTTCGCTGATCGTAGGTCTCGCCTTCATTTACCTGCTTGGCGGCCCGATCGCCCAAGTGTTTGAATGGCTGACCAACTGGCTTGCCAGCATGCAAGGAGCCAGCTCGATTCTGCTGGCCTTGATTCTGGGCGCCATGATCTCCTTCGACATGGGCGGTCCGGTTAACAAGGTAGCGTTCATGTTCGGCTCCGCGATGATCGCGGAGGGGAACTATCAAATCATGGGTCCGATCGCCGTTGCGATCTGTATTCCGCCGATCGGTCTGGGCCTGGCAACGTTCTTGTTCAAACGCAAGTTCCATAATGCCGAACGGGAATCCGGCAAAGCCGCCTTTACGATGGGCTTGTTCGGGATCACCGAAGGTGCGATTCCGTTCGCATCGCAAGACCCACTGCGCGTTATTCCCAGCATCATGGTCGGCTCGATGACAGGTTCCGTCATCGCCATGCTGGGCGGCGTCGGCGACCGCGTAGCTCACGGCGGTCCAATCGTTGCCGTACTTGGCGCCGTTGACAATGTCCTCATGTTCTTCGTGGCCGTCATCGCGGGTTCCATCGTTACGGCCTTAATGATCAAATTGCTGAAGAAAGAACAGGTCGAGCCTCAGCTCGCCGAAGCGAGCGCTGCGGACGAGGCGGCTCCAGCCATGGAAACGCCACGTGCGGAGAACGTCCGCCCGGTAAGCGTGCCGGCTGCCGAAGCTCAAAGCACAGTTCGCAAGCTGACGGATATCATCAGTTTGGATCTGATTGAGCCTTCCCTGTCCGCGTCAACACGGGACGGGATCATCGACGAAATGATTGCAAAGCTGAACGCTGAAGGTGTGCTGACCTCCTCTGCTGAGTTCAAGCAGGCGATTCTGAAGCGCGAGCAAGAAAGCTCTACCGGCATCGGCATGAACGTCGCCGTACCGCACGGGAAGTCGGTGGCGGTGCTGAAGCCAAGAGTCGTATTCGGGATCAAGCCGGAAGGCGTGGATTGGAGCAGCGCGGACGGAACGCCCGCTAAGTTGATCTTTATGATCGCTGTCCCTGCCGAAAACAAAGGCAATGAGCATTTAAAAATTCTGCAAATGCTGTCCCGCAAGCTGATGGATGACGCATTCCGCGAACAGCTGCTGCAGGTGAAAACCAAACAGGAAGCTTATCAGCTGCTGGATCAAATTCAATAATTAAACTAAGGTCCCCCGAGCCGTTGCGACGGCTTCGGGGGAATTTGCTTATTTTTGCAAATGATAAGGTACAGTCGCAATGACGATATCTTTCTTGTTAAACAAATAAGCTCTAAGCAACAAGCTCGACTGATTATGCAAAATATTCTGCCACCAGTGCCGAGGAATAAACTGAGGAATCAGGACGGTAATGTGATCGGTCTCCGCCGTTTTCCATTCCACGGTATCAATGAACTTCATCAGCGGCCGGATAATGCTGCGGAAGCTGGAGCGCAGCGTAATGAGCCGAACCCCCGGATTCCATTCCTCCCACTTCTTCTCCATCCGTTCGATGTCCTCATCATCAAATCCGACATACACCGCAACAACGTTATCCGTCAGCGATTTGGCGTAGCTTAACGAGTTCATCACGACACGGGTAACGCCCGCCACCGGCACGACGATCGTGCTGCCCTTTATGCAAGGTTTGTCTTTATCGATGTCAATCCGAAGCTGGTCGGCGATATTGATATAATGTCGATGGATCTGGTAGAAAATAAACATCACGAGCGGCAAGAAGATAAATACGAACCAGACATGTGAAAACTTCGTGATAATGAAGATGAGCGTAATGCCCAGCGTCGTCAGCATGCCAATCGTGTTAATCGTAAGCCGGAACACCCAACCTTGCGGCTTGCGCTTGATCCAGCGCACCATCATCCCCAGTTGGGACAAGGTGAACGGAATAAATACCCCAACGGCATAGAGCGGAATCAGGCTTTCCGTGTCGCCGTGGAATCCAAGAACCAGCAGCGCCGAGGCTACGCCCAGGAAGATAATTCCGTTTGAAAAGCCAAGCCGGTCACCGCGCACCATAAACGCATGCGGCATGTATTTATCTTTGGCGAGCATAAACGCCAGCAGCGGGAAGGCCGAATAAGCCGTATTGGCTGCCAGAAACAGGATTAACGCTGTAATGCCCTGGATCAAGTAGTACAAGATCCCGCGCCCAAAGGTCGATTCAGCGATTTGAGATATTACGGTGGCCTTCGGATCCGGAGCAATTCCGTACCAATAGGCCAGCGCACTAATACCGATAAACATGGTGCAGAGAATGACACCCATCATCACCAGCGTGGTTGCGGCATTCCGCTCCGCCGGCGGCTTGAAGTTCGGAATGGCGTTGGACACCGCCTCAACCCCGGTTAAGGCCGAGCACCCCGAACTGAACGCCTTGAGCAGCAGGAACAAGCTGACGTTGGATACGGCCGTCCCGAACTCCGGTGCGCTGGTATGAATCCCGCCAGTCCAATACTTGTAGAGTCCCGACACAATCAGGACGAAGATGGAGGCCACAAATAGATATACCGGCACCGCCAGCATTGAAGCCGATTCCGTGACCCCACGCAGGTTCATGATGGTCAGTATAGTAATCATCAGGAGGGCGATCAGCACCCGCTGATCATGCAGCATAGGGAATGCGGATGTTATGGCATCTGTACCGGCTGACGAACTTACAGCTACCGTCAGTATATAATCAATAAGCAGCGAGCCGCCGGCCAGCAGTCCGGTTGACCGCCCCAGGTTATCCATCGCCACGATATAGGCCCCGCCCCCGGTCGGATAGGAGAAAATCGTCTGGCGGTACGACAGAATCAGAATCAACAGAAGCCCAAGTACCGCAAACGAGATCGGGATCGAATACCAGAGCGCGGAAAATCCCGCCGCCATCAGGACGATCAAAATCTGCTCCGTACCGTATGCCACGGAGGACAACGCGTCCGACGACAATACGGCCAATGCCTTAAGTTTGCTTAGCTTTTCTCCTTCAATTTCGGTACTTTTCATCGGTCTGCCGATCAGTACCCGCTTCAGTTTGCTTACCATGATGAAATCCTCTTTTCATTCTCAAAATAGCCTTCAATCCTGATCCGCTCGTAGTCCTTTAGGCTTCCCATTCCTGCAGCGAACAACACAAAAAGGCCGCAGGAAAGTTGGACCTTCCCGCAGCCGCTTTAAAAAGTTCAAGCAGATCACTGCGACAATTCCCTCTTTCGGACGCTTACGGAGTTAGCTGACGGATTCGGGCACGAAAGCAGCCCTACGCAGTTTGGCCAAGTTGGCCAAATCAAGCGATTCACCCCGGAAACCCGCCCTTTTGGACGCGTTTCATTGGTTCCCCCGTTTCTTTCTGAAATAAAGAAAGAACTCAGCGATCAGGTATTTTCGCCATATCAAATTGCTACGGATGAATCATACTCCCCGCCTCAAGAAGTGTAAAGATGAGGAAAAGGCGAATGGGTCGGAAAATGGGATCGACCTTGTTCGAGGAAGCGCATACATCATCCTCTTGCATTCATTTTTGAGGGCAGGCTTGAATTATCGAAGCATACATGCAAAAAACACCGTAAGGAGCGACATCCAGTCGCTTCCTACGGTGTTCTGATCTCAAACCGATACAGGTTTAAAACGAGAGTCCTCTCAACTTCTTATCCAGCAGCTCGAACGCCAGCTGCAGCCGATCTTCCGGCACCTCGCTATAGCGATCTCCGATACTGATTTCAAAGGTACTTCCCCCATCTGCCTTCTCTTTGACGAAAGAGGTTAAGCCAACCCCGGTTTCCCGATATACCTCAATCAGCACGGGCTCCAATCGATCCTTGGGAACGTCCGAATGAACATGGAACATGTTCGACACCGGGATCGCCGGGACGGTCTTCATCCGATGACATTGATTAAACAGACTGGAGATCTCCTGCGCTTGCCGATAATACATCCCCATCTTTCCTATGCGCTGCTCATAGTAGTAATCCGCACTCAGAAAATAAGGATACAAGCTGATGAGATCCCCGCCATGGCGTCTTTTCCACACCTTAGATTCCTTCGTCAGCTCCGGATCCCCTGCCAATATGGCTCCGGCGATTCCGCCGATGCCTTTGTAGAACGAGATATAGACGCTGTCGAACAGGGCGCAAACCTCTGCGGCGGTTTTTTCGTAGTAAGGCAACACTTCGAACAGTCGGGCTCCGTCCAGATGCAGCTTAATGCCCCGCTCCTGGCAGTAGGCGGAAATGGCTTCAAGCTCCGCGAACGGCGGCAGCTGACCGCCGATTTCGCGCTGCGGCAGCTCCAGCAGCAGGCACGAGACATCCTCCGGCAGTTGCCGAACGTCCTCCATCTCAATCAGCCGATCCTTATCCGCCAGGAGAATCGGCTCCAGCCCGTGCAGTTCCTTTAATCCGTCTTCCTCATGAATTTCCAAATGGCATAAAGGATGATAGGCCACACGTTTCGATCCTTTGCGGTCGCACCAAATCCGTAAAGCAATTTGCTGCGCCATCGTGCCGCTCGGAAAAAATACAGCCGACTCCTTGCCGAGCACCGCAGCCATTTTCCTTTCGAAGGCTTCCAGCGCTTGTCCTGTACCGTACATGTCGCTGTCTACCCCGCCGCTGATCTCGGCAAAAGCCTGCTTCAGCACCTCTACATTCCGTTTTCCGTGGCCCACCACTTGATAAACCGTCCGGTCAAAGGCCGCCTTCAGTGTCCGCCTATCCAGTACCCCATCATTTCCATACATGCTCCTCACCGCTCCTCTCCCACGCTGTCTGTCTAATTTCAGTATGATCATGCTTATTATAGCGCCATTTGAAGCAGGAATCGATGATTTGGATGGATTGGGCGGTATAGGTCTTGAAAGCCTCCTTACAGAATTATCCCTTTCGTTCAGAAGGAAGGAAGAAAAAGGACGTCTGTAAAAATCAGACGCCCTTTCTAATGCCGTATTGATGGATTATAGCTTAAACACGTTCGTCAATCCGTTCATATTCTCGGACAGTTCGACCAACTTACAGGAGGTCTTCTCGATATCACCGAAGATCCGTTCCTGCGTACCAAGCTGATCTTGGATATCGCCGGACACTTGCAAGCCAGACTCGATCGTGGTGTTCACATCCTCCAGCGTTGCAGTCATTTCCTCCAGCGCTGCGGCTTGGGTGGTAACCCCATCGGAAATATCGTTCAACATGGCGAAGGTGTTCTCCATATTGTCCATGATTTGCTCGATATTGATCTTCACGTTCTCCGATTGCGTTACGCCCTGCTGAACCTTCTCTTCCGTCTGGGCAACCGCAGATACCACACTGCCGGTACGAACGGTCATATCTTCAACCAAGCTGCTGATTTCCTGCAGGGAGCGGTTCGTATCCTCGGCTAATTTCCGGATTTGTCCGGCTACCACCGCGAACCCTCTGCCCTCTTCCCCGGCCCGGGCCGCTTCAATCGCGGCGTTAAGGGATAACAGGTGAGTCTGTTCGGAAATTTGTTGAATAATGCTGACAACCTCGGTAATTTTCTGACTCTGTTCCTCAAGCCCAAGTACCTCACTGTTGACGTGCTTCGTATTCACCGCCAGCTCACTAATCGCCTCAACGATCGATTCCACCGAACGCTTCCCGCCTTCTGCGGAATTCATCACCAATTGGGCCCGCTCGGCAATTTGGTTAGCAAGTTCTGCTGTCGTCTGCGAATGGTTCGTAATCTCCGAAATGGCAATGGCCGTTTGCTTCATGCTTTCCGCGTTTTGAGTAAATACGTTCAGCAAATCCTTGATACCCTTGTTGATTCCGTGCATCTGCCCATTCGCCTGCTCAATGATGCGGTTTAACTCTTCCGAAGACAGCGTCACTCGTTCGGAGGAGGATTGGATGGATGCGATCAAATGCTTCAGGTTATCTCTGGCCTTCTGAATCGAGCGGATCATTTGCCCGGCTTCCCCTTGCTGAAACGTATGTATTTTGGTGGATAAATCATTTTCGGCCATGGAATTAGCGAGCTTCGCGCCTTCTTTGAGCGGACGAACTAGAAAAGCTTCGGAGATAAACGCAGACACCACTTGGAAAATAAGAAAAATGATCAATGCCTTTAATACCAAAGAGGGGGTAATCAGTTTAAAGAAATCATTACTCTGGCTATAGGATAAGGTTACAATAAGAGCGGTGTTGGAGACGAACATGGCCAAGAAGACAAGCACCATGATTCGGGTCCGGATAGAAATATTGCGAATTCGATTCATCTTAGTATCACCTGGTTTATTTGTAGTATGGTAAAAATAAAAATCCTCTGGCACATTTTTTTATCCGCTCCAGGTATCTCCTCCCATTCTCGAGATAGGCATTGAGTTCCAAATCTTGCATGTGATTTTCGTTATATAGTCCAATATATAGTCCAAATTAACCATAGTCAAATTCATGTTAAATGGTAGTAAACCGCTTACAAGTCTAGTAAAATAAATAGGTTAGGAAATCAGCCGAGCATCTTTTAGCACACAGGAGGGGATCCGAATGGTTGATGTGAAAGGCAAATGGGCGCTCATTACCGGAGCAAGCCGCGGGATAGGGTATCAAATCGCGAAGTTTATGGCCGAGCAAGGCTGCAACTTGATTCTGCATAGCCGCGAGCTGGAGCATACCCGGCAATTGGAGCAGGAAGTCCGGGCATCGGGCGTCCAGGTCTACTCTGTACAAGCTGAGCTGTCAAACCAACAGGAAGTTGTCGCCATGCTGGATGAAATCGAAGCCAAAGGCACGCCGGTTGACATCGTATTTAATAACGCCGCCGTTCAAATCGCTTACCGGACCGATTATTGGCAGACTCCAGTCTCCGATTTCGAGCAGAGCTTCCAAATTAATTTCATCTCCATCGTCACGATCTGCAACCGATTGATTCCCAAGATGATCGAACGCGGTTTCGGCCGGGTCATCAACACAACCAGCGGGATCAAAAACGAACCGGAGCAAGCCGGCTACGCCGCAAGCAAAGCCGCGCTCGACAAGTTCACCAAAGATCTCGCCTCCCGTCTCGAAGGCACGGACGTGATGATTAATTTAAGCGATCCGGGCTGGTGCCGGACCGATCTGGGCGGCCCGCATGCCCCGAATTCGGTGGAAAGCGTACTTCCGGGCATCGTGGTGGGCGCTTTTGTTGACGACCAGAAGAGCGGGCGTTATTTCCCCGCGCAAAGCTTCACCGGCCTGACGCTGGAGGAAGCCGTCGCCAAGGCAGAGACGATCGAAGCGGTGAGCTATACGATCTAACCATTAACATCCCGCGGTAGGCCGCGGGATGTCTTTCATTTCCCCTAGATACGGCGGTGTCCCACTCTCCGTACGTATATCGCTGCTTACACTTTAAACTTGCCGATCATCGCCTGCAATTCCTCAGACAACTGACTGAGCCCCTCCATCGAAGCCATCATTTCTTCAACGGCGGCGTATTGCTCCTCGGTGTGCGCGTAGACCTCGCGGGAGCCGCTGGCGGTCTGCTGCGCAACCCGATCGATCGTGGCGATCGCCTGAACCACAGCATCCGATTGGGAGTACAATTGCTCGGCCTGCCCGGTCACCCGGCTGATTCGGCCGGCCACCTGCTCGACCGCCTGACGGATGCTCGTGAACACCTCGCCGGCCTGCTGAACTGTGGCAATACCGGCCGCGACCTCCTGCGAACCAGCTTGCCCCGCCTCAATCACAAGCTCCATCTCGCTGCGCACGCCTTCGAGCATCTCGGCTACACCTGCAGCCGCCGCCCCGGTCTCCGCCGACAGCTTGCGCACCTCGCCGGCGACCACGGCGAACCCTTTACCGGCTTCCCCGGCCCGCGCCGCCTCGATGGAGGCGTTCAGCGACAGCATCTGCGTCTGCTTGGCGATCCCGGCAATCAGCTCAGCAGCCTCCGCAATTTGGCCGGAGCGAACGCCCAGCCGCTCGATGAAGGCGCGCAGCTCGTCCATCTGCCGCTGGATCGACGCCATCTGCGCCGCTGCTGACGCGACGATGTCCTCGCCGGCCCGCGTTTCTTGCACCGCCGCCTCCGATTCCTGGCGGGCGTCATCCGCGAGGCCTGCCATCTCCCGGGCTCCGGCAGCCATCATCGTCACTTGGGCCACGCCCAGCTCGACACTTTGCACCTGCTCCTCGCTTCCGGACGAAATTTGGCCCATGATGTCCGAAATTTCCCCGGAGGAGGCACGGAACTGCTCCGACTGGTGCCGCAGCTGATCCGCCGATGTTGCAACGCGTCCGGCATGCCGCCCCAGATTGCGGATCATCTCCTGCCAGCTTCGTCTCATATGGTTAAACGCAGCCGCCAATTCCCCAATCTCATCGCGGTTTCTCACAGCGATCTCTGCAAGGGTTAAATCGCCGTCTGCCAGCTCGCGGGCCCCCTTCACCATCACTCGCATCGGTTTGACGATTTGCCGGGACAACAGGACACCGGTCAAGACGGCGAAGAGGATCGCGATGGCCCCGCATATCACTAAAATCCACAAAGTGATCGCCGATTCTTTCTTGAACTCGGCCAATTTCGCCTGAAGCGCGCTCTCCTGCAGCGTCCGCAATTCACTCGCCCCTTGAATCATCGTATCCGATGTCGGAATCGCCCACATCAACGCTTCCGCTTTCGCCAAATCCGGCTTTCCCGATTGTACGTAATCGCGAACCTTCGTCAGCAAGCGAGCAAACGTCGCATTGGATTCCGATAACGAGGAAGCAACCGCCCCCTGCTCTTCACCTTCGGAAGCGCTTACGATTTGGCCGATGATCCTATTCAATTCATCATTGGCTCCCGTCAACAGCTGTTCCTTCTCGGACGAAGGCTCCACGATATAACTAAACAAGAGACTGTTCTGACGCTGCGTCTCCATCTCCAGCTTGGCCGCTTGATCCCGTGCCGCCGTATTTTGCTCAAGCAACTCGGAATAGTTCTGATCCATCCGGTTCAAGAACACGTAGGCCACTCCAGCAATGACCCCCACCAGCAGCGATACCGTGATAAAAGCCGCCGTCAGCTTCCGGCCGAGCGAAAACGCGTGCCCTCTAGCTCCTTTTCCATAGGATTTCCCCTGATTCTCCATCTTTGTCCCCCCTTGGTTGGATCTAACGAACAAGGGCCGCCAGACAAATCATCTGCGGCCTATGTTCTTCTTGTCTATTCACTTGTATCATCTATCAAACCGTGGCAGGAGGGGAATTCAAAATTCTCCTCTGTTCTATCAAAATTCTCATATCTAAGACTTAGCCGAAGATTTATGCGGTCTCTCTCGCCTTACCTGCCCGCATAAAGATCTTAATGATCTCATTCAAGAGCAGCGGGATTAACGCCAATAGGATCACGAGCCCCCAATCGGATAAGCTGAGATATTGCACCTTAAACGCTGCGGCCAGGAACGGAATCGAGATCGACAGGAACTGCAGCAGCAATCCGGCGATAACCGCTCCGACGAGCAACAGGTTGGAGAACAGACCAATCGTAAAGATCGACTTGGTCGCACTACGCTTCGAGAAAGCGTAGAACAACTGTGACGCTGCCAGCACGACGAAGGCCATCGTTCGCGCGTAAGTTATCACATCCTCAGGAATGCCGAAGGAGCGCAAACCATACCCATGCTCGCGAAGTCCTATGTAAAATGCAAGCAAGGTCAGCGACCCGATCAAGAGCCCGCCAAGCACCGCCTGCCACGCCGCGCCCCCGGCAAAGAAGCTCTCCTTCGGATCGCGCGGCTTGCGCTTCATCACGTCCTTCTCGCCAGGATCAACGCCCAGCGCAATCGCCGGTAACGTATCGGTGACCAGATTGATCCAGAGGATCTGGGTCGCTAGGAGCGGCAACGGCCAGAAGAACAGAATCGAAGCGAGTATTGCCACGATCTCCCCGAAATTGCAGGCCAGTAGAAACGTCACCGTCTTGCGAATATTCGCGTAGATGTTCCGCCCTTCCCGAATCGCCTGGACGATCGTGGTAAAATTATCGTCGGTCAGAATCATGTCGCTGGCGCCCTTCGACACATCGGTGCCGGTAATCCCCATGGCCACGCCGATGTCCGCCGTCTTCAGCGAAGGGGCGTCGTTGACGCCATCCCCAGTCATCGAGACGATGTTGCCCTTCGCCTTAAAGGCCTTGACGATCTTCACCTTATGCTCGGGCGAGACGCGGGCAAATACGCGGATGCCGTTGATTTTCTCAGCAAACGCCTCTTCCGACAGCTCGTCGATTTCCGCCCCGGTCATGCTCTGCTCGAGGGAGCTGGCAATCTCCAGCTCTTTGGCGATGGCCACAGCGGTGTTGCGATGGTCGCCCGTGATCATCACCGGAGTGATGCCCGCCGCTTTCGCCTCGCGGATCGAATCCTTCACTTCGGACCGCGGCGGATCGATCATGCCAACGAAACCAAGGATCGTCAGATCCTGCTCCATTTCCTCCGGCGGCAGAATGCGGTCCGTATCCTTATAGGCAGCGCCCAGCACCCGGAGCGCGTCGTCCGACATCGCTTCGGCGGCTGCAATGAAGCGTTGCTTCAGCTCCTCCGTCAGCGGCACGACCTCCCCGTTCACCACGGCGCTGTTCGAAATCCGCAGCAGCTGGTCAATTGCCCCTTTCGTATGGACGCGATAGCCCTCCCGCGTCTGGTTAAGCGTGGACATCAGCTTGCGGTCCGAATCAAACGGCTTCTCGGAGATCCGTTTGTATTCGGCCTCCAGCGATTTCTTCGAAAGTCCGTGCTGTTCGCCGAAAGCGACTAAGGCAATCTCCGTCGGGTCGCCGGTCCCTTGGCCGTTCTCGTAAGTGGCATCGGAACACAACACGAACGTCTTGATCATTTCGATCGGCGCCTCGTCGCCCAAGGGCTCCGCGGTAAAATGCTTGACGACCGTCATTTTATTCTGGGTTAGGGTTCCGGTTTTGTCCGAGCAGATGATGTTCACCGAACCCAGCGTTTCAACGGCCGGCAGCTTCTTGACGATAGCGTTGACGCGGGACATGCGGGTAACGCCAAGCGCGAGTACAATCGCTACGATCGCTGGCAGCCCTTCTGGAATCGCTGCGACCGCCAGGCTGATCGCCGTCAGGAACAGCTCGAACAGATCCCGTCCCTGGATGAGGCCGATCACGAAGATCACGACGCAGATGCCAATGGCGATGTAGCCAAGCATTTTGCCGAGCTCTTCGAGCTTTTTCTGCAGCGGAGTCAAGTCCTGCGTATCTTCGTCCAAAATTTTGGCGATTTTGCCCATCTCCGTATTCATCGCCGTCCCGACGACAACCCCTTCGCCGCGGCCATACGTTACGAGCGTAGACATAAACGCCATGTTGCTCTGGTCCCCGATGGGCGTTTGCGCTTCTTGATGCACATCCTCCGCATTTTTATCCGACGGTACAGACTCGCCGGTCAGCGCGGATTCCTCAATTTGCAGGTTGGCGCTGTCAAGCAGCCTCAGGTCGGCTGGGACGAATCGTCCGGCATCCAGGATCACGATATCGCCCGGAACGATTTCCCCGGAATCGATCTCCTTCACATTGCCGTCACGCCTTACCAGCGTTTTGGGGGTGGTCATTTGCTGCAGCGCCTCAATCGCTTTCTCCGCTTTCTGTTCCTGAATGACTCCGATGATCGCGTTCAACAGGACAACAGCCAAGATGATGATGGCATCCATGTATTCTCCGACAATCAGCGTAACGATGGCGGCAGCCAGCAGCACATAAATCAGCATATCCCTCAACTGAGCGAAGAAGAGCGACCATAAGCCCGGCTTCGGCTTGCCTTTAATCTGATTTGGCCCGTACTTAGACAGGCGCTTCCCGGCTTCTTCCGAAGACAGTCCGGCAGCGGGATCCACCTGCAGCTCTTGCAGGACGGCCTCCCGGGTTTTTGTATGCCACATGCAGCAGCACCTCTTTACTTGAATTTGATAGACATGAACTTACCATTATTGTAAACCGAATCCACAGGAAATTATGAGAAAAAATAAGCAACAGTACACATCGATATCCCGCCACAAAATTGCCATAATATGAAGGACCCTGAGCAAGCTGCATGAAGATGAAAAAATGCCCGGGCTATGCTACAATACTGAGATGTTAAACGGGAACGTTTAGAGGGATGTCATTCTAGGAGGGTATTTCATTTCATGTTAATTATAGGTATCGCCGGCGGCACCGGGTCCGGGAAAACGACGGTGGCCCGCTCGGTTATCGGCCAGCTGGACACCGATAAAGTTACGTTTATTTCGCAAGACAACTACTATAAAGACCAATCGCACCTCAGCATGGCCGAACGGGAAAAGACGAACTACGACCATCCCTTCGCCTTCGATAACGAGCTGTTGGTGGAGCATCTGAACCAGCTCAAGAACGGTCAAGCCGCCTATGCTCCGGTGTACGATTTTACGAAGCATACCCGTTCTGATAAGACGATCAAGCTGTTGCCCAATAACATCATTATCGTCGAGGGACTCTTCGTCCTGTATGACGAGAAGCTGCGGGAGATGCTCGACATCAAGGTGTTCGTGGACACCGACTCCGACGTGCGCATCCTTCGGCGCGTACTGCGCGACATGGAAGAACGCGGCCGCTCGATCCATTCCATCCACCAGCAGTACCTGGCAACGGTGAAGCCGATGCATGAAGCATTTATTGAGCCGTCAAAAAAATATGCCGACCTCATTATCCCCGAAGGCGGGCATAACGAAGTTGGCATCCAAATGCTGGCCATTCTGACGGAGAAACACCTGTCCGGCGGGTTCAAATCCTAGAGGGGACGGCGCGGATCACCGCTTGTCTAAAGCACAAATCCAAGCTTCGGCCCCATGATGCTAAACTCATTCTCTGTATTGTTGCTCTGCCGTTGCCCCGTTTGAAGCTAGATCCAGGGTCGCCTGTCCCCGGTCCAGCTTTTTTTCGGAATGCTTCACAAACATCCCCTCGATTTCAATCATTTTCCTTTAAGATTCCGCAGCATGGCGGGGTTTAATCGGGTAGGAGGCTACCCATTAATTGGGCAGCCGACCTCCCACACCACCGTAATAATCAGAAAAGAAAAGGAATCCGAGGTTCTTCAGCCTATTGTTACCGAGGGACTTCGAGAGGATTGGGCTATTGGAGATTCTCCAATAGCCCTTTCTTGTGTTTGCGTATTCCCACGCCTTCTGTTCATGAATTCCGAGCGATATAAGCCTTTCGAGGGACAAAGCGGCCATCCACTTAATGGAGTTGAGCGTGTTGAACAGGAAATGCGGGTTGATTTGCGCTTGTAGCGCCTGAAACCGAGCTTCCTCCTTGCGTTGCTGCTCCTTGGGCAGCCGATCAATTAACTGCTGTAATCGCGTTAGCATTCGATATATAGTGCTTGCCAACGATCGCAATTTCGTCGTCTCCATTCACTTCCACATAGGCCTGCAGGTCGCCATCGCCTAGCTTGTTCATCGAGCGGACTAACTGTTGCAAAGGCTTCGTGAAGCGAATCATAAAGTAAATGAACACGATGGAAAACAGAATCGAGGCGCCCATCAGCCAGAGGATCGATTGGTTGCGCAGGCCGCCCAGCCTCTGCTGGTACAGACGTCTGCGGAATGAGCTGGATCACCTGCCAACCCAGCCGAGGGATTTCCTCGCGGTTTACAGAGTAATCGCCAAACGAAGCCGCTCCCTCTTGAGCCTGACGCGTGTCGGCACTTCGAATCTTTTCCAGCAGCTTTGTCGTTTGTTCATCGTTTAGCGGCGAGGCTCCGCCAAGCAGGCGGCCTTCCCCATCCGTCAGCAAGAAGCTCCCGCCGCCCTTCGTCTGCGCCGGAAGATTCCCAAAAAAGGCCGAGCCGGGAATCCCAATCATGAGCAGGTCCTCCCCTTCTTGCTGCCTCCCAATGATCCGGCGGCTCATCGTGAAATAAGGCTCGTTTAAGTCGGTCAGCTTGCTGATTTCCCCGGTATACGGATATTGCCAAACTGGCCAGCCTTTGCGCGCCCTCGTTAATTCCGCCCACGACTCTTCGCTTAGCTTATGGAGCAGCTCCTTCTCTCTACTGCGGTTATTGGGCCCGTAAGCCGTCGAATGCACGTAGCCCCGGTCGTCGATCACCGCGATGATCGCATTGCTGTCCAGCAGGATGTCGCGAATATTAACCAATTTTTGCTGAATGTTGTTATAACGTCGCAGGGACATGTAATTCGTCTCCCAGTCCCCCTCCGATTCCAGAAATTCGTTAAATTCCGGGTCGTTCATAATTAAGTTGGAAGCCTTCAGCACCCGTTCACTCAGATCGTCCATATTGCCGACCACCTGACGCAGCGCTTCTTCATTGCCGCGCCGGGCTTCGTCCATGACGACACGACTCGACGACGTATAGACGTATAGTAGTAATAAAAAATCGTTACGATTGGAATCACGATGCAAACAAAAAAAGAGACCAAGATCTTCCCCCGAATCGAGCGGGAAGGAACATTTAGTCTTTTCATAGGAAACGACCTTCTTTATTCATGGGAATATGAACCTAACATAGCATATCGAATGTCTTTGAAAAGGGGGGATTGTTGACAACTTCCTGCTATTTCTTTGTTATTTGCCTTCGTATTGTAGCATAGCCTCCTACTTTTATCCTAACCTTCTTCCTCCCCGCTCTACACCTGCATCTTCAATGCATAAATATACAAAATAACGTGTCCAACGGTTTGATGGATCTGGAAATTCGCAGTATGATTAAAAAGCTGAGACTAGATACAAGGAGGTTGAAGAATAACAATAACCTTTTCTGGGAAAGGACGGGATGCCCGATGCGGGGAAAAACCTTGTTGCTTAGCCACATGAAGTCGCATTTTCCGCTGTATTTGACGGCTGCGCTATGTCTGACGGCCGCCAATGTGACGTATTCGTATTTCCCGAAGGTCCTGGGGGATTTTACGGATCACCTCCAGCAAGGCGGGCTGACGAGAAGCGGAGTGGGCCGATACGCGCTGACTCTGGCTGCCATCGCCGTCGTTTATGGCCTGTGCTTCGGATTCGGGCAGTACATGAATCATCGCCTGGGGCGAATGTTCGAATTTCGTGCCCGGAACCAGTTGTTTCGGCATTTTACTCAATTAAGCGAAGCGTTCTTCTCGAAACACGGGATCGGCAAGCTGCTCAGCTACGTGATGAATGACGTCACCGGCGTGCGGGAGTCGATCGCCAACGGGTTGAACCAATTAACCAATGCGTCGGTGTTGTTGATCTCCGTCATTACGATGATGACAGTCAGCGATATTCCGGCGCTTTTGATCGTGGTATGTGTTTTGCCGCTGCTTGCGATCCCGTTTATCGTAAGCGGATTCGGCCCCAAAATCCGCGATAACTCGCGGAAGGTGCAGGAGTCGCTTGCAGCGATGACGGAAGCCGCGGAAGAACAATTTGAAGGCATCAAAGTGACGAAGAGCTTCGCGACCGAAGAGATTGCCCGCGCCCGGTTTGGGCAAACCGTGGACCGCATCCTAAGCAGCCAGCTGTCGCTGGTCCGGATGAGCTCGCTATTTCAGGTGCTGCTGCCGTTTACCGGCGCGGTTTCCATGGCCGTGGCCATCGCTTACGGCGGCCTGCTCGTCTCGCGTGGCGAGCTGTCGCTCGGCAATTTTGTTGCCTTAACCTTATACCTGCGGATGATAATGAACCCGCTTCGGCTCATCGGCAACGTGATTAACTTCATGCAGCGTGCGCGTGCTTCACTTGAC
Source organism: Paenibacillus sp. p3-SID1389 (assembly GCF_025151705.1). NCBI lineage: Bacteria > Bacillati > Bacillota > Bacilli > Caryophanales > Paenibacillaceae > Paenibacillus > Paenibacillus sp. p3-SID1389. The sequence goes on from NZ_JALXVO010000005.1 coordinate 57,744, forward strand.
CGGCTGAACCACCTGCTGTCTATGAAGCCGGACATCTACGATGAAACCGGGGCCCTGCCGCTGCCGGAGGATCCGCGCAGCCTCAGCATCGAGATCCGCGGATTGACCTTCACCTATCCGGACGCTGCCCGCGCCTCACTGCAGGACATTCATCTCCGGCTCAACCCCGGAGAAACGCTGGGTATCGTGGGCCGGACCGGCAGCGGTAAAACGACGCTCGTCAAGCTGCTGCTGCGGGTATACGATCCTCCCCGCGGCACGATCTTCATCGGCGGCCGCGATATCCGAAGCTTGAGGCTGGAGAGCCTGCGTACCCGGATTGCCTACGTGCCGCAGGACGGTTTCCTGTTCAGCACGACGCTCCGCGACAACATCGCCTTCTTCGACCGAACCTCCGAGCTGCGCAAAGTGGAGGATGCCTCAAGGCTGGCGGATCTCTATGACAACGTTATAAAATTCCCGAAGCGGTTTGATACCGAGCTGGGCGAACGCGGCTTGACGTTGTCCGGCGGGCAGCGCCAGCGGACCAGCTTGGCCCGAGGGCTGATCAAGGACGCTCCGATCCTGCTGCTCGACGACAGCGTCAGTGCGGTAGATTCCGTAACGGAGACGCGTATCCTCTCCAATCTGCAGGAAGTCCGTAAGGGAAAAACAACGCTGATCATCGCCCACCGCATCAGTGCGGTGAAACATGCCGACCGCATTCTCGTGCTGGACGACGGGCGGATTGCCGAGCAAGGAACGCATGAGCAGCTGCTGCAAGCCGGGGGCTTGTACGCTGACCTGCATCACCTGCAGGAAGGAGACGATCGCGATGTCAACTAATTCCGAAACGGCCGATACCCGCAGGAAATACGAGGTGACTCCGGAGCAGCGGCGGAAGGCGTTTGCGGCGCTGCTCGCCTATGCCAAACCGCACCGGAAAGCGTTCCTCGCCGTGTTTGGCTTTGCATTTCTGGCCATTTCCGCTGACTTGCTGCAGCCGTTCCTGATCAAATATGCCATCGATGAGAAGGTGCTGTTTGGCGTACACGGACCAAGCATCCTGCTTGGCCTCGCTTTGGCCTACCTCGCGCTTGAGGCGGTGAGCGGCGTGTTCTCTTATTGGCAGGCAAACCTGCTGCAACGGGCCGGGCAAAGCATCGTCGCCTTGCTGCGCAAAGACCTGTTTAAACAGATCACAAGGCAGTCGATGTCCTTCTTCGATCGCAACTCGGCTGGCGGCCTCGTCACGAATGAGTCAAGTGATACAGAGACGATCAACCAGTTTTTTACCCAGGTGCTGTTGAGTCTGGTCCGCGACGGATTATCGCTCATCTTGGTTGTCGTCTTTATGTTTGCGCTAGATGTCGAGCTGGCCTTATATTGTTTAATTCTCTTTCCAATCATCACGGTCATTGCGATCGCCTTCCGCAAGTATTTGCGCACCAGCTATCAGCGGGCCCGCTCGCTGCTGTCCCGGCTCATCGCGTTTACGGCCGAAAATCTGAGCGGGATGAGCTTGATTCAGTCGTTCCATCAAGAAGGGGAGCAAACATCCCGCTTCGGGGAGCGGAACACCGCTTATTTGAAGGCGAATCTGCGGGAAGTGCAGGCCACGGTCCTGTTTAACCGTTCCTTTGATGTGCTTGGCAATTTGTCGGTGGCCTTCGTCGTTTGGATCGGCGGCTTCGCGGTGCTGGGCCATCGCATCGAATTTGGTGTGCTGTACGCCTTCATCAGCTATATCCGCCAATTCTTTCAGCCGATCAACCAGATTACCCAGCAGTGGAATACGCTGCAGTCCACCATCGTATCGGTAGATCGCCTGTGGCGAATCTTCTCCGCTGAGCCGGAGGTGAAAGACCCTGCGCCGGAGGAAGCCAAGACGTTGCAGGCCCAGGCGGTTCGCGGGCGGATCGATTTCAATCACATCCGCTTCTCATACACGGAAGGCCAGGAGGTGCTGCATGGCCTCGACCTTCATGTGCGAGAAGGAGAGTTCATCGGCATCGTAGGCACGACCGGCGCAGGCAAGAGCTCCCTGGTAAACCTGCTGACGCGGTTCTATGACGTAGACGATGGCAGCGTCGAAATCGACGGCACGGACATCCGCCGCCTGCCGCAAGCCTCGCTGCATCGCATCGTCGGACTGGTGCAGCAGGACCCGTTCTTGTTCGCCGGGTCCATTATTGACAACGTCCGCCTCTTCCGCGAAGACATCAGCCGCGAAGAAGTGATCGAAGCCTGCCGGCGCATCGGCGCAGAGCCCATGATCATACGGCTGAAGGACGGCTACGACACCCGGTTGTCCAATCGAGGCAGCGGACTGTCCGCCGGAGAGCGCCAGTTGATCTCCTTCGCACGGATCCTGGTCTTCCGTCCGAAAATCCTCATTCTCGATGAAGCGACGGCGAACCTGGATTCCCAAACCGAGCTGTTGATCCAGAATGCCTTAAGCGTGGTGTCGGCTGGCCGGACAACGCTAGTCATCGCGCACCGGCTGTCCACCGTCCAGCACGCTGACCGCATCCTCGTGATCCAAAGCGGTCGGATCGCCGAGCAGGGCACGCACGAAACGTTGCTGGCCCGCGGCGGCTACTATGCGGAGCTGGTACGCCACTCACGGCAAGGTCGTGTGGAGTTGCAGCAGCTAGCGCCGCGCAGGTAAATCTATCAGGTATCATGCCTAAGGGCTGGTCCGAATGGAATCGGGCCAGCCCTTTTTTATAACCTGCACCTCCCCACCTGGCTCGCAATACTATAGTTGTAAAGTCTATCTTAGGTGGGTGACCTGGAGATGATTTACACCGCACTTGGGGATTCCATTACGTATGGCGATAACGCTTCCTCGCCGCGGCTGGCCTATCCTCAGTTGATCGTATCGGATTATAATCGCTCTAACCCCCGGCCTATCCGGGGTTATGTATTAGCCCGGTCCGGCTGGACCAGCAGCAATCTGCTGGACGCCGTGCTGTGGCAAGGCTCGGACATGATTAGAAGCTCCTCTGTCGTATCGGTCTGGATTGGCGGCGTCGATTTGGCAAATTCGGCGATTACGCCGCTTGTGAATGGCGGTCCGTTTCCGAATATGGAGCTGCTCTTCCAATTCCGCCGGAATCTGAGCGCCATCCTGGAGCGTATCCGCAAAACCAGCTCCGCCCGGATCGTATGCTGCACGCAGTACAACCCGTTCCCGAGCAGTTCACTTGCCGTCGAGTGGATCGGCCGCCTGAACCAGACGACTCATGGCATCGCCGCCGCTTACGGCGCCAAAGTCGCACCGGCGCACAAATGGTTCGAAGGGAAGCAAGCTGAACTGATCGACGGGTACCGAGGAGGCCAATTGGAGGACATCCTCGGCGGAACGCTGCCGATTCATCCGAACAATCGGGGGCATCGGGTGATTGCGAGCGGCCTTGCGCCCTATCTTTCTCCTAAAACCAATGTGTCTTCGAAAAAAAAATAGCCGGGATGCTCCCGCATCCCGGACTTCCCGCATACTTCCACGGATTCCCCGGCTTATCTGGCGACTTCATCGTCCGTGACATCGTTGAAGAACTTAAACGCATAGATGGCGCAAATGCCGACGAGCGTGTAGATGATCCGCGACATGGTCGAATCTTGCCCGCTGAAAATGCCTGCCACTAAGTCATATTGAAAGAGCCCCACCAACAGCCAGTTTAATCCGCCCACAATCAGTAGTGCGAGCGCTATTGCGTTTAACGTTTTCATTCCGGGCCAACTCCTCGGTCGAATTTTTTATTCATTAGTTAAATTTCCAAGTTGCCCAAAATTTATTCAGGTGCCGGCAAATATCACGAAACGGGCCAAAAATTGAGGAACAAGCACAGGCAGCGCACCAAATTCGGAAGTAAGATATATCGAGCAAAACGTCTACCGTAAAAATTTTAGCACCGAGGTGATCCTTGCATGGCAAGTTCGGCAAACATTCGCAAACGTGCGAAACAGCTGAAGGGCCAGCCGGTTCGCGTGGAATTGCACGACGGGCGTTCTTATATCGGATGGATCGCCGGGCTGGATGCGAACGGCCTGCTTCTCTCCTTACCCCCGCGCGGCAAGAAGAAAATGAAGAAAAAGAAGGCAGCTCGCAACAAAAAAGCACGCTCATCGGCTATCCAGCAGCCATTGGACAGCGGCTTCCCAAGAGATCCCCGTTTCGCCCAGGGCATCCGTCCCGACGTCGGCTGGGGGCTAGGCGGTGTGCCTATGGGATATGGTCCTGGCCCAGGCGGCAATTTGGGAAGACCCCGGGAACTGGGCTATTACGGAAACTTGAACGGAGGATGGGGAAGACCTCAAGGTTATTATGGCTTTAGCGGAATGCCGGGAAGACCCGGTCCCAGACCTTATGGCTATGGCTTCGCTGGAGGGCCAGGGCGTCCGCGGAGACCCGGGCTGTTTGGCTTTGGCGGATCAAGCGGAAGCGAGGGCTCCGGCGGAACGCAGGAGCAGAACACGGAGAGCTCTTCATCCGAAGGACCTCGCCGCCCAGGCATTTTGGGGATGGTCCAGAAGGTGCAGAAATACATGCCCCTGATGAAGATGGGCTATAACGCCATCAAATCGATTATCCCATTATTTAACGGCATCAAAGCCTTGATGGTATGACCTATTAGGAATGGCTCCAAACAACAAAGAGACGCAGAATCTGCGTCTCTTTGTATATTACTTGCGGCGGTTCTTCGAAAATCGGGTATACACGATCAAAGCGGCGAGCATCATCGCCACGAATCCGATATTCCCGGCAGCTTCAGTCGACATTCCAAACAAGATGCAAAGGTTCGTCACCAAACCGTTGGTCAGCAGCGCGATCAAGATCAAAAATACCGGCCGCCACAAGTTATATCCTCTCATACCGCGACACTCCTGCCCCTTTATTTTCAACGAATCTATGATTTCATGTTAGTAGCATTTTACCATAAGTAGAGAGCGTTTGCATTTTTACGGGGTGCGGCCGGCTCACGGTAAGTTTTTTCATAGACACTCCCCGCAGGCTGGTTTGTATAATCAGTAAGATTGTTATTTTCATGGAAGGAGCAAAGACATGTGGTTTCTATTTGCACTACTGACGTCTCTAGCTTGGGGGAGTGCCGATCTGTTCTATAAAAAAGGCAGCGACAGCCGGGACCCGTTCAGTCATCTGAAAATCGTCGTCATGGTGGGTCTGGTGATGGGGATTCACGGCACAGCTTATCTGTTGATCCAAGGGCTGTCCTTTGATCCGATCGATATGATTCGTTATTTGCCGGTATCGGCGCTGTACATCTTATCGATGGCGATCGGCTACTTCGGGCTCCGGTACATCGAGCTTTCCATCGCATCGCCGGTACAGAACTCGTCCGGGGCGGTGACAGCGATCCTGCTGTATCTGTTCTTCCCCCATGATCTCGGATGGATGGACATTACAGGGGTAGCGATCATTACCTTCGGCGTTGTAGGGCTGGCCATTCTGGAGAAGCAGGAAGAGCGAATGGCTCTGAAATCCGGGACTGAGAACCTTAACGCCAAATATCAAATCGGCGTGATGGCGATCACCTTTCCGCTGCTGTACTGTCTGCTTGACGGCTTAGGCACGTTTGCCGACGGCATTTATCTGGACGAGCTGAAGCTGATTGGGGAAGATGCTGCACTTCTGGCTTACGAGTTCACGTTTTTCCTGTGTGCTGCGGTGGTCTATATCTACTTGGTTGCGGTCAAAAAACAGCGGTTCAACCTCTGGAGAGAACGCGTCAAAGGCGTTGCCGCGATCTTCGAGACGGCCGGCCAGTTCTTCTACGTATTCGCTATGGCCAGCAACGCCATCGTGGCGGCTCCGCTGATCGCTTCGTACAGCGTCTTCTCGGTGATTTTATCCCGCCTGTTCCTTAAAGAACGGCTCAGCCGGCTGCAATATGCAGTCATCGTACTCGTGCTGGCGGGGATCGCCTTGCTTGGCTTGGCGGACGAGCTGTAGGGTGAGGCGCGGGACTCGGCAAGGCGAGCATCGGGCCGAGTGAGGGGCCGAGTGAGGGGCCGCGTAACGAGTTGGCCGCAGTAGCTATTGCTGTAACTGCTTGCCTTAACACGTAACGGACCGTAATGACCTTATTCGCACATTTCCCGGGTATTTCCCAGTGTAACGGACTTCACGGGCCTTATTCGGCTTGGAGAGCTGCAATTCACGGTGACTACCCTGAAATAACGTCATCTCTGTCCGTTACGTTCCAGAAGTCCCCGATGGCTCCCTATTAACGTCTCTAGTGTCCGTTAGAACACCCTGCCTTCCCTCCTATGGACTAGCACCGGTTCGCTTATGGTATACTGCTAATAATATGCCAAAAAGAGAGGTACTCCGTCATGTGGAAAGAATTCAAAGCCTTTGCGCTCAAAGGGAACGTGCTGGATCTAGCCATCGGGGTCATTATCGGTGCCGCCTTCGGGAATATCGTGACTTCCCTGGTCAACGACATGCTGATGCCGGTTATCGGGTTACTGGTAGGCGGTATTAACTTGAAAGAGTTACAGTTTCAATACGGAGACACGGTGTTGAAATACGGAGCTTTCCTGCAAACCGTCATCGATTTCTTTATTGTCTCCTTCTCCATCTTCCTCTTCGTCAAGGGTATCAACAAACTGAGACGCAAAGAGAAAGAGGAGCCCAAGTCCGAAGCGCCGCCCGCCCCTTCCAAAGAAGAGGTGCTGCTGGCCGAAATCCGTGATTTGTTAAAGCAAAGAGCGTTGGAGGAGAAGTGACTCCTTTGAAGCCAAAAACCCGCCCGAGCCGTTTATGCTTAGGCGGGTTTTCTCGTATGACGCCTACACCAGCTTATGTCCGCAATTTGGACAGAAATTTGCGCCTTCGTTCTTCGTCCCGCAGTTAGGACAGAAGTTCGGCCGCTTCGCGCCGCCTTCCGCTGAGGAAGGCGCTGCAGGTTGCGACGGTTGGCTCGCCCCCGAGTTTTGCGACTGGGACTGCGGCTGCGGATGATCTTTCCCCTGACCCGGTTCCGGATTCAGGTTTTTCATCATTTCCTTGGCCAGGTTCATCCCCATCATCATCCCCGCCATATCCGAAGCGGCCCCGCCGCCTTGCACCTTGCCTGAGGCGATGCCGTCCGTCATGCTGACCTGCTGGTATTTCGCTAAATTGCCGATCATTTCATGCGACGCCGTCTTCGTGATCATCTCCTGAATTTCCTTCGGATAACTGAAGCTCATCACCTGGAAGCCTGTGATGGCCAATCCGTCGTCCATGACCTGCATATCGAGGTCTTCCCGAATGCCTCGTGCGATCTCCGCGGCGTTGGCCTGCAGATTAAACATATCTTTGCCTTCCCGGCTAATCCACTTCATCAGCAGTTGATCGAGCACGGAGGTGATCCGAAGCTTGACGTCCTCCACCAAATAGCTTTGCTTGACCCCTGCAATCTTATCGATTAAGGTCACATAGTCGTTGACCTTGAAGTTAAACGTGCCGTTCGCACGAATCGGCATTCCGCCGGGGAGCTGCGGCGTAGGGATTAACACCGGATTTTGCGTGCCCCACCGGACGGTAAACTCCTTCGTATTGACGAACAACACCTCAACCCGCATCCCGCTGTTGAAGCCGAACTTAAACCCCTTCAGCGTGGACAGGAACGGCACGATCTCCGAGGCAATGTTATATTCGCCTTCCTCCTTAAAAATCCCCTCGATTTTCCCGTTATTCATAAAAATCGCGTCCTGCCCCGAGCGGATGATCAGCTTACTCCCTTTTTTAATTTCACGGTTGCTCCATTTCCAGAAAATCATGTCGTCCCGGAATTCTTCCCATTCCACGACATTGGCAAATTGGCTCTTAAAAAAACTCATCAGCTCTTCCTGCCCCTTCCTTTAAAATGATCCTCGGCTTCCGCTATGGGAGTGTCCGCCGCTGGTTGTACCGCCGCCGCCACCTCCACTGCTGCCACCGCCGCCGCTGTTGCTGCTCTCAATCTTCGTCTTCGTTACCGTCGTATGCAGATAATTGTCTTGTCGCCAAATGACGCCGGAATTGGCCGAATCCTCATAGGTACGACCGCTCACCGTGATCCGACCGCCGCTTCGGAACGCCATCATGAAGACGACCCCCGCCCCGATCACCAGTGCAATCACAAGCTGAATGCCGGTGTTGAACAGCGGGTTATCCGGATTCACCCCCGGCCGAAACTCCGCGTACCGGTAGGCCGTGCGTATGTATTCTGCAAACGCACCGTGATAATCGCCTGCGGACAGCATCGGGGTAATCTTGTTGCGGATTTTGTCCAAACGGCTGTCGTCCAGGTATTTCTCCCCTTTATAGAACCCTGCCAGATATAGATCCCGGTTCAGCATATCCAGCGTCAAAATCACGGCGTTGCCATGCGGTTTGTCGTAACCCGGAGCCCGTTCATCGTAGAAATCCTCCGTCAGCTTCACAACATCCTCGCCTTCAGGATTGTCCGTGGTATAGATGATGATGTCGAGCTCTCTTTTGGGCCCATATTCATTCGCCAACGCGTTTAGGTCTTCAATTTCTCCCGGAGAGAGAAGTTCGGCCTCGTCATAAATCAGCTGCTTATTCGCAAGCGGCGATTCAGCCTGAGCCGTTAACGGGGTCAGCATATTTAGCATGATCAAGAGCAGCAACGAGTACACCACGACCCATCGCTTGTTCATAAGAATACGCCTCCCCACAGCCAGGCCAATATTTTAAGTCCAACAAAAGAGAGGGCCGAAACGCCGGCAAACCATGCCGCCATTTTCCCTTTGCTTAGCGGCGGCTTTCCGACCACTTTGCCTGTTTGGCCGTTCATCGCGAACGTGTACTGCTTCCCCTTGTAGTTGTAATAGACCATCCAGACCGGAAGCAGCACATAATTCGCTCGTTTGACCGTCGTGTCGATCTGTTTGTCCACGTAGCTTACCGTCGTGTATTCGGAAACGGTTGAAGAAATATAGGATTCGATATAAGGCATCGTTTTTTCCCGAGCTCTCGGGGTAAGCTGCTCGCTGGTATAGTTGTATTTTTCAGCAATGTATCCCGCAAGATATGGCGTCTTAAACGTCTTTAATTGGTCGTAGGGAAAAGGCTCCAGCTTATCCATCAGCTCATCGTCCATCTTCGCCGAGGCATCGATCGGCAGCCGGACATAATTCAGCCGAATTCTCCGGTAAAACTCGTAATGATCGGTTTCGGTATATTGATAATCGCCTCGGCGATAGCTTCTTACCTTCGTTCCTCGGCCGCGAACATCGATATTGTTCAGCAAATCGTACAGCCAGAACGGCACGTACATTCCGGTAATCCCCTGGATGCGGTTCGCGGTCATGAAGCCGCGGGGCGTAAGCAGCCCTTTTCGGCACCATTTCTTGAAAGCCGCCATCGCTTCTTCCTTGCTGATCGCAAAAGGGATCACCTGCTGCGGCGCCAGCTTCCCGGTCAGGCGATCGCTAAGCACCACAGCGGAACCGCAAAAGCTGCACGTCGTTGCGCTGGTTTCCGGCTCCGTTACGATGACCGCCCCGCAGCTTTCGCAGTGGTATTCCCGAACCTCGTCCTCCATGAACACCTGTTGCTTCAATGGGTCGGGAAGTTGCTCGATGTTGTCCTTGCGACCGCAGCTTGGACAGGACAGCATACCTGTTGTGCTGTCAAACGTCATGCCGCTGCCGCAGCTCGGACATTTATATTCAATGACCGGCAAATCGTTCACCTCAATCCATCCAAAATCAAGTTCAGGTAGCTCATTTATTTAATTTCGCCTTGAGCGCCGCTAGTTCATCTTCAGGAGTCGATGCTGTTGCTTCCTCCGGCTTCGCTCCCGCAGCATTGCTCTTCTCCAGCTCCGCGAAGATAGCGTCCAGATCGTCTTCCTGCGATCCCGCCCGAAGCTCCGCCAAAGCCATCGCTTCATTCAACGCTTGATCGGCCTTCGCCTCCAGCTCGCGAAGCGCCGCTTCTGTTCCCCCAGCAGCCTGGGCCTTGTTCAACGCAGCGGCCTCTGCCAGCTTGCTCTTAAGCGTCGCTCGCCGCGCTTCCAGCTTCTGCAGATCGGAGACCAGCTTCTCCTCCATCTGCTTCATCTGGGCGGCCTGATTCGCTGCTTGCTCATAGGCCGTCTGCAGCTCCTGCAGCCGTTCCGCCTGCTTCGCCTTCCGCTCCAGGAATTTTAGCGCGGCAGATTCATCGCCCGATTCCACCGCTTTCTCCGCATACCGCTGCAGCTTCCGGACTTCCTCGGCGCATTCGTCCAGCGCGCGCTTCGCCCGGTCTTCCGCCGCCTGAACCGCAGCTGACTCCGCCTTGACCTGCCCTAAATCCAGCCGTAATTGACGCAGGTATTCATCCACCGTCGCCGCCGGATCCTGCGAACCCTCCAGCATGGCGGAAAGATTCGACCGCATCACATCTTTAAATCTCGACAACATCCCCACTTCCCGTCCCTCCTTCAGTTGGTCACTTACTTAATAATACATCAGATCCAACCGATTGGTTTCATTGCGGTACCAAAGGCAGGGCAAAATAAAAACGCCCCTAAGGGCGTTATCCCGTACAAGTGTTATCGCAGACCGCATGAACCATGGGATCAACCGATCCTCAAATTCGCAAATGGCGTTCTAGTGATTTGGCTGCTCTTTTTTCTCGGAATATGCGATCAAATTGACCTTCTCTCCGATGGACTGCTCGATTTTTTCTTCCAGCTTCCGAATCTCCTGAACTAACGACTCCCGGCCTTCAAGATCCGTGAATACGTAATCTTGCTGCATGATGCACGCTCCTCCCTGTTTTTTAGGTAACTTGCGCGGAAAAGCGTGGTTCTATGCAGGCGAGGTTGGCAAGCCCCCTACTTGGCCGCTGTGTGATTTGCGAAGATCGGCACCATCCGCCGCTTCCCGTCTCGAAACACTGCCAGCTCCTTGTATCCCTGATCGATCGCATCGGCCAAGGCCGTATCAAGCAGCGTACCGATATCGTCCGGAAAATGAGCGTCCGAGGATAACGTCAGCGGGACCCCGTAATGGGCTAATACGGACAGGAACAATGGGCTTGGGCAACTCTCCGCGATAGGATAGCGGTATGCGAGACCGGTATTGATCTCCGTAGCTACGCCGCTTCGCGCCATTTCCTTGGCGATGCTCCGGTAATACGGCAGCAGCTTCTTCTCATCGGCCGGCCGGAACCCAAACACCTTCAAGTTATCCGGGTGCGCGATGATGTGAAACAACCCTGAGACGCAGGCCTGCCGCAGCAATTCATAATAATCTGCGTACGTTTGCACGGGGTCCCGGCCGTCGAAGCCTGTCTTGGCCTCCGGATTGTCGAACCCCCAGCCTTCCAGGAAATGCACCGAGCCAATCACGTAATCCCAATCATAACCCGCCAAAATTTCGCCCAACTCCGCTTCGCCGCCGGGGAAGAAATCCGCCTCGATGCCAAGCGCGAGATCGGGCCGCGTCTTCTTCGCTTCCGTCACAAAGTCAACGAAATCCTGGATGGAAGCTACGCACACCTGATCCAACCAGGCCCGTTGCAGCTTGCCAACCCGGCTGTCGTCCAGCAGCATGTGTTTTTCGTAATATGGCCGACACTCCCGGAACCGGTATAAATGATCAACGACGCCAAACTCCTGAATTCCGCGTTCGCGTCCCCGGATCAAGTAGCGATCCAACCACTCTTCGCTATAACATCCCTTCTCCATCCGCCGGGACAACAGCTTTGTCATTTCCTCGGCATATTCGATCGTATGATGCCCCAAGGCCGGATCCGGCCCCGGCTCGGTCGCCGCCAACCCTTGCAGTGTACGCGAAAGCCAGCGCAAGGAATACGGACCTTCCTCCAGATGAAAATGCATATCAACCTTCACCCGCAAACTCCTCCTGTCTACTCCCATTTCACCATGGCCTCGGAAGGCTCGATTCCTAGATAATGGCACATCAGCGGAGCCAAGTAGAGCTGTGACAGCCCCTGATCGCCCTGGAGCTTCGGCGAAGGAATCGGCAGCTCACCAAACACATACAGCGGAACGTTGCGCTCCTCCGGCTGAGTGCCGCCGTGTTGCCCCATCGCGTTCATCCCGTGATCGGATGTGACGATAATCTCATACCCTTGCGATCTCCACAGCGGTACCAGCGTAGCCAGAATCCCATCCACCGTCCGGACGGCGCCCTCATACTGCTTGCTTTCCCCGCCGTGCTTATGCCCCATATCGTCGATGTTCATCGAATGGATATACAGGAAGTTGGGGTCGTACGTTGTGCGCAAATGCTCCGCATCAAGGAACAGATGGCTGTCCGGATAGTGATCCTCGAAATAAAAAATCCCATGCTGTATCGGCTGCTTCTCGTCATGCTGATGCCGGTCGGTCACCGGGTTAAACGGCGCACGGTTGTACAGCTCGCTAACCCAGTGGTACGCAGCGGCAGCCGTTCGTAATCCCGCGGTGATGGCAAGGTGAAACACGCTTTGCTCCCGGCTTAGCCTGCTGATATGGTTCGCCGTAATGCCGTTTCGGGCCACCGGCGTACCGGTCAGCAGCACTTCATAGAGCGGGCGTGATAGGCTCGGAAGCTGCGACTGCACTTGATAGCAGGCCGCCTCCCCTTGCTCTACAAGATGCTCCATATACCCGAGATACTTGCGGGCCGCATCATATCTTAATCCATCCAGCACAACCACAACGAGCTTCTTGGCTTCTGCTTCTGCCTTTGCGAATGACATCCATCTCTCTCTCCCTTCAGTTAGTGGCCTCGATCCATTGAATGCGATGGCCGCGCAGCTTCTGCAGCCATTCCTTCGGGGCGGCAACGTCGCTGACAATGGCGTGTACTTGGCTCAGCGGCGCGATCTCCACGAATGCTTCCTTGCCCAGCTTTGACGCATCAGCCAGCACAATCGTACGGGATGCCGCCTCGATCATCCGGCGCGACATGCCCGTTTCATCGACGTCATAATCGCTGATCCCCCGCTCCAAGGATATCCCGCCAATGGAGATAAACGCCTTGTCGACCCGGAATTGCGACAGAATGTGCTCGCCAATTGTCCCCGATAACGACTGCTGCTCCGGATTTAATTCCCCGCCGACCACAAAAATCTTCCCGGAAAACCTCCCGCCATTCAGCGACTCCATCAGGTGATACGCCACCGCCAGCGAGTTCGTCAGGATCGTCAGCCGCTCCCGGCCGGCGATCGCCTTGGCCATCTCCAGCGTTGTCGTCCCGATGTCGATGGCGATGGTGTCCCCAGATTCGATCAGCTCGGCAGCAGCGCGGCCGATCCGCTCCTTCTCCTCCGCCTTGTCCTTCTGGCGCTGCAAATACGGCGGCTCGTAGCTGGTCAATTTGGGGAGGACCGCACCGCCGTAGACTCTTTTAGCCAAACCTTCCTTCTCCAGCAGGATCAAATCGCGGCGCACGGTCTCCTCCGATACGGTAAAACGATGCGACAGCTCCGGGACCTTCACCTGTCCCTCCTGCTTCAACTGCTCCATAATGACGCGCTTGCGCTCCTCAGATGAAATTGACAACTTGCCTAAGCCCCTTCCTTCTCTAGCTGCAGCAATTGCGCGTGATCCATAACGAGGGTGACAGGGCGGTTCTCCTCGAACCGCCGAGAGCGTCCATCGTTCAGCACATCCACCGTCAGGCAGATGCCGGCGGCATCGATGGCGTAACGAATAACGTTGCCGAGGATCGATGCCGAGTGAACGTTGCCCTCCACGATGGGCTTGCCCGCATGGGCCGGGTCAGCCGCTGGCTCCGGTCCAATAAGCGAGAGCGCCTCCGGCCGGATGGCGTAACTCTCCGCATCGCCGGGCACCGTGCCGAATAGCCGTAACGCTTCGGCCCGCGTCAGCACGTTATAGCTGCCCATGAACCGCGCAACGAACTCCGTTGCGGGCTTGGCATACAACTCCTCCGGGGTCCCTTGCTGTATGATATTCCCCTGGTTCATCAGGCAGACCCGGTCGGACAAGGTTAACGCTTCTTCCTGATCGTGCGTGACGAAGATCGTGGTCATGTTGAATTGCTTCTGAATCTCGCGGATTTCTGTGCGCAGATTTTTGCGAATTTTCGCATCAAGCGCGCTGAGCGGCTCATCCAACAGCAGCACCTTCGGACGGACGGCCAGGGAACGGGCGAGCGCTACGCGCTGCTGCTGTCCCCCCGACAGCTGTGCGGGATAAGCGTCCCGCTTATCGGTCAAATCGATGAGCTCGAGCAGTTCGCTGGATCTCTGGCGGCGTGCTTCCTTGGCCATGCCGCGCATCCGCATGCCGTATTCGATATTTTCGCGGACCGTCAAATTCGGGAACAAGGCGTACGATTGGAACACCATGCCGATCTCCCGACTGCGGGGAGGCAGGTTGACGATGTCCTTATCGTCCAGCCAGATCTGCCCTTCGTCGATCTCCGTCAGGCCGGCGATGCAGCGCAAGAGCGTGCTTTTTCCGCAACCCGAAGGCCCGAGCAGCGTAACCAGCTCCCCTTCGCGGATATCTAAATTCACACGATTCAGCACCGCCGCCGATCCGAACTGCTTACGGATCCCTTCCAGCTTCAGATATGGCTTCATTCCGAAATCCCCCTGTTTACTTTTTTGCCGAGCTTCATCAAGACCATGGACAACGCCAGAATAAACAAAAAATACGAAATCGCAATCGCGCTGGCCAAATGCCCGCTTTCATTCATCCGCCGCGACAAATACACCTGGATCGTCTGAATATGACCGCCCACCAGCATGTTCGTCATGACAAACTCCCCAAAGAGGACGGAAAAAGACAGCAGCGTCGACGTCACCACCCCCGGCCAGATGTTTGGCAAAATCACGGTCACAAACGCCTTTATGCGGCCGGCGCCCAGCATCTCCGCGGCATTCAGCAGCTCTGGTGCCGATACGGTGAGCAGGCTGTTGCGGATACCCTGATACATATAAGGCAGGACGATGACGAAATACGCGCCGATCAAAATATAAGCGGTCCCCGAAATATTCATCGGGCCGGAGGAATACGCTCGGATCAGCCCCACTGCGGCAACGACGCCGGGCACAGCATAAGGAAGCACGACAATTCCCTTCATGAAGCTCTCCATCCGGGGCAAATAGACGGTGATAATGAACACTGCCGGCAGCATGATGGCTAGGCTAAGCACGATGCTGATCGCGCAGAGGTACAGCGACTTCCATAACGCATCCAGAAAACGCGCATCCTGAAACATCTCACCAAACCATTCCAGCGTCCAGCTTTCCGGCAGAAGGGTTGCTTGCCACTCTTTCGCAAACGCGTAGATCATCGTTGCCAGCAAGGGAAGCAGCAAGTAAATCATGAGCAGCAGCATCAGGGTTCTCGGTGCCCACCCTGCTTTTTTGCTTGGGGTCTGCATCACAATTCCTCCTTCAGCGCAGGCGACTTCAGCTTTGGCCATTTCCGATGGTTGCGTGCCTTCTGTTCCGCCGAGCCGGGTTGGAACCGGTGCAGCCGCTGAGTCATCTTGTGGTTCAGGTACACCGCCAATAGCGTCGACAGGCCTAGGATTACTGCCAGCGCATTCCCCAGCTGCGGCTCGGTTACAACGTCACCGGAAACCAGGTTGCCAATCCGTACGGCGAGCAGGTTGAAGTTACTTCCGACGAGGGCATAAGCAGTCGCGTAAGCACCCATGGCATTCGCGAATAAAATCCCCAGCGTACCGAACACGGCTGGCAGCAGTACCGGAATCCCGATCGTTCTCCAAAACTGCCAAGGACTTGCGCCCAGCAGCGATGCCGCCTCTTTCCATTGCTCACGAATGCCGTAAAACGAAGGGTACAGCAGCAATAAAGCCAGGGGAACCTGGAAATAGACATACACCAGCACCAGCCCCGACCAGCTGTATAAGTTAAAACCGGCAAGCACGTCCCAGCCCCACTGCTTAAAGAGCAAAGTAAATACCCCGTTACTCCCCAGCAGAATAATGTACGCGAAGGCGAGCGGTACGCCGGCGAAATTCGATGTCATATTGGACACCATGATCAGACGGTCCCGCATCCTCGGTGCAAATCGCGTCACCGCGTAAGCGCAGGCCAATCCAACGGCAATCCCGATCACGCTTGAAAAGACCGAAATCAGCAAGCTGTTCTGAATCGCTTTGAGATAATACTCGCTTTGAAAAATTCGGGTGTAATACCCCAACGTCATTCCGGCGCCGTCCTCCAGGCTGACGCTTCCCGTAATCATCGACACGATTGGCACCAGCTGGAACAGGGCCACCATGACGACGAAAGGAACGAGCCCAAGCAAATACCGGCGATTTTTCCGCTTCACGCCACTCCCTCCTTGTTAAAAAAAGGGGCGCCTCCCGTCCAAGACGTTTGACGCACCCTTTCAAATGGTTGAACACGGGCCCGTGATTTGCCCGATTAGTTCATATGAACGAGCACGCGCTCCTGCCACAGCTGCGGCAGCTTCTTCGCCGTTTCTTCCCAGGCCTTGTAGTCGCTGACCGGTTTCACATTGGCATAGGCCTCAGCCGGCAGCAGCTTGGCAGCAACGTCTTCCGGAAGCTGCACGCTATCGCGGATCGGACGGGCATAGCCCCTCGCCAGGTTGATTTGGCCGGCATCGCTCAAGATGTATTCCCGCGTCAGCTTGGCGGCATTCGGATGCGGCGCGTATTTGTTGATGATCGTGGCGTATCCGCTGACCACGCTGCCTTCCTTCGGAATCGCCACGTTAAACTTGTCCGCACCGCCCAGTTGATCGCGGTAGTTCAGGGCATTGAAGTCCCAGAACAGGGTCACTTGTACTTCGCCCTTTTCGATGTTGGCCAGCGAAGCTTCCGCACTGGACAAGCGGCCTTTTTTCGCCAAGTCTTCGAAGTAAGCAATCCCCGGCTCGATGTTTGTCTCGTCCCCGCCGTAGGCGATGGCGGCCGCCAGCACGGCCATTTGCGCTTGCGCAGCTTTGGTCACATCGCCAACGATGATTTTGTAGTCGTCGTTCTTCAGGTCTTCCCAGCTTTGCGGCGGATTTTTGACCAGGTCCGTGTTCGTGAAGAATGCGATGGAACCTTGGTAACCTACGACCCAGTGGCCGTCCTTGTCCTTGGCCCAATCCGGGATTTCGTCCCAGTACGAGGTTTTGTACGGTTGAGTTACGCCCTTATCCACCGCAACCGGACCAAATGCGATACCGACGTCACCGATGTCCGCGGTCGGCTTATCCTTCTCCGCTTCGAATTTGGCGATCTCTTCGGCGCTCGACATATCCGTATCCGTGTGATCCAACGAATACTTCGTTTTCAGATCCGACCACGTATCTTTCCAGTTCGCCCATGTGTCCGGCATGCCAACGCTCACGACGGAACCTTCTTCTTTGGCCCTCGCTTCCAGATCGGCCAGCGAGAGCTCTTCCGCCTGCGCCGCCCCGCTTGTATCCGTTGCAGTTGCGTTACTCCCGTTGCCTCCGTTGCCCCCTGCACCACAAGCGGCCAGCATCAATACAAACAAGGATAAAACCAGACCCAGCGCTAACTGCCTCTTTAATCCGAATTTCATGGTTTCTATGCACTCCCTGTGGATTATTGTGGGTTCGCTATGTATTTCTGTTGATTTCGACCCAAGAAGAGTATAGGTTTTGACTGTTTACGCTGGATTAATGGAGATGGCGAAGTTTATTAAAATCATCATAATCATGCACATTGTCACCCCAGGCGGAAATAAGAGACTTTTATGGCCTTATTTCACCTTTTGGTCCCTTTTTGCGTTGAATAAGGGAATTTTGTGGCCTTATTTTCCTGAACTCCCGTCAAACTCACCTCTTCACCGCCCATTTTTCAAAGATAAGGGTAAAAATGTCCGCTATTTCAAGCCAAACTCTATCTTTGGAGCGAATAAGGCCCTTTTTTACCTTTATTACTTACGGCACGCTCATGCAAAAAAAGCCCGGAAGGCCTCCGCCCCCGGGCTTGCAAATCGTAATCTCACGGCAACCCGCCGCTCACCCCTTGATCGAACCGATCATCACGCCTTTCTCGAAGTATTTTTGAATGAACGGATAAATCACGAGGATCGGCAGCGTGGACACGATGATAACGCCATATTTGATCTGGTCGGCATACCTTTGCGCGTAACCGCCGGCGTCGCCGCCCGTGCCGGCCCCGTTCGCGAACACCTGGTTGGACAGCAGGATGTCCCGCAGGACCATTTGCAGCGGCTGAAGGTCGTTGTCCCGGATGTAGATCAGCGCGGTGAAGAAGTCGTTCCAATGCCCGACGAGGTAATACAAGCCGATCACGGACACCAGCGCCTTCGACAGCGGCAGCGCCACTTTCACGAAAAAGGTGAAATGCGAGCACCCGTCCATCACTGCCGCCTCGTGCAGTTCCTGCGGCAACGAGGTTTCGAAGAACGTGCGCGCGATGATCAGGTAGAACACGTTCACACAAAACGGCACGATGAATACCCAGACCGTATTGGTCAGATGCAGGTCTTTCATCAGCAGGTACGTCGGGATCAGTCCCCCATTGAAGAACATCGTGACCACGAACAGGAACATGATCACCCGTCTCGCCTTGAATTCCTTGCGGGACAGCACGTAAGCTGCCGGCAGCGTGAACAGAAGGTTGACCAGCGTGCCGAAAAAGGTGTAAAACAGCGTGTTCCGGTACCCCGTCCAAATTCGCCCGTCCTGAAAAATCTCGCGGTAGCCGAATAAGCTGACGTTTTTCGGTAAGAACAGTACCTTGCCCGTCGAGACGAGCGTCGAGTCGCTGAACGAAGCGATGACGATGAAATACAGCGGATAAGCAATCAACAGAAAAATGACGGTACAGACCAGTCCGAGCACGATTTTAAACACCAACTCCCCGCCGCCCGACCGCGCTCCGGCAGTTCTCACCGCAGGCCCCTTGCCCCCGATTTGCGTTCCGATTTGGCCCATGCCTGTCGTCTCCTCCTTTCCTTCCGATTTTAGAACAGGCTGTTATGGGAGGCCCGTTTCGAAATCGCGTTCATGGCAAACAGGAACACGAAGTTAATCAGCGTATTGAACAAGCCGATGGCCGAAGCTAGGCTGAACTGGTTGGACACGATCCCGATTTTGTACACGTAGGTGGCAATGACTTCTGAAACTGGGAGGTTGAGCGCGTTTTGCATCAGGAAAATCTTCTCAAATCCGGTGCTGAGAATGTTCCCCATGCTGAGAATGAATAAAATGATGATCGTTGGCACGAGCGCCGGCAAGTCAACAAAGCGAACTGTCTGCCACCGGGTGGCGCCATCGATTTTGGCCGCGTCGTAGAGCTGGGGATCGACCGTAGACAAGGCAGCCAGGTAAATGATGCTGTTCCAGCCGCAGTGCTGCCAAATGTCCGAAAGCACATAAACCGGGATGAAAGTCTCGGTGGATGCCAGCAGATTAATATGTCCGAGCCCCAGATATTTGAACATATAGCCGACCACCCCGGTTTCGGGGGACAGCAGCACATTCAGCATGCCGACCAGCACGATCACCGAGATAAAATGCGGCAGATACACCGTCGTTTGCATGAGCTGCTTCATTTTTTTGCGCCGGATCTGGTTCAAAATGAGCGCCAGTACGATCGGAGCCGGGAAGCCGAGCACGATGCTCGCCAGGCTAATCAGAAACGTGTTCCGCATCAGGTCGGTGAACAGATAGCTGTCGATAAACTGCTGAAAGTAGGCCAGTCCCCGCCACTCGCCCCCGGTCAGCCCTTTGCTGAAATCGTAGTCGCGGAAAGCGAGCTGGATTCCGTACATCGGGATATAGTTAAAGATGAGGATAACGGCGATCGCGGGCAGGATCATGATCCATAATTGATAATCGCGTACGAGGGCCTGCAGCCCTTTGCGAACCTGCATGCAACATCGGCCCCCTTACTTTTTGCTCTTGTATTCCTCGTAGTATTTCTGCATGATCTCCAGATTCTGCGTGATCCCGGCCTTCTGGGCTTCCTTCACGTACGCGTCCCATTCCGCCTCGACGCCGCCTTTGGTGACCCACTTGGCAAAATTAGCGTTGGCGAGGTTCATGATGTTAGTATTATTGAGGCTTAACGTGTTGTTGTCCATCGTAGAGTATTTGATAAACATCGCCGGGAAAATATCGTTCTCCTGGTCCACCTGCAGCGCTTCCTTGAGCGGTTCCGATTGGCCAAGCACCTCTTGCATATCTTTGCCAAGGGTCAGCTTCATATCGTCCGAGATATAAAAAGCGCCGTTGTCCGCCATGGTCGACGTCCATTTCCACGTACCCGGGTCCATCTTGGCATCGGCCGGCGGCAGTACGCTATACGAACCATCCCCGTTGTCCTGGATATTCGGGCCGATCGAGCCGAACAACACCTGGATGCCGACCTTGGGGTCGTACAGCTCGTTGATGAAGCGCATGGCGGCTTCCTTGTTTTTCGCTTTGGCCGACATGACGATGTGGTTCACGCCGTAGTTCAGGTTGTAGTAATCGTACATCCAGGAGGGCTTTACGGTGTCCGCGGCCGATACTTTCAGCGGGGCCATGGACGTGTATTGCGGAGCGAGTTGCTCACCGAACCGGTCCGACGCCACCCAGCCCCAGGTAAAGCCGACCTTGGCCGTATCTCCTTCCCCGCGGGCGACGGATTGGTATTTCGTGTAATCGTGAGTGAACACTTCCCGGTTGATTAACCCGGCCTTGTACAGCTTGCTCAGGAAGGCAACCATCTGTTTATACCGGTCATCGATCAGGTAATTCTTCACCTGACCGTCCTCGACGAAGTAGCCTTCCGCGTTCCCGTCGGACAAGGTCATCCCCGTGCTGCCAAGCAGTACGGCCGGGTTGAAGTAGCCGCCGATCCCACCCGGCCAATCCATCGGGATTTCGTCGTTCGGGTCGCCGTTTCCGTTCGCGTCCTTCTCCTTGAACGCCACAAGCACGTCATACAGCTCATCCCAGTTCGTCGGCATCTGAAGCCCCAGATGATCCAGCCACTTCTGGTTGATGTATTGTCTGGTGGACGCGGCCGGCCAAAACCGCTGATACTTCGGCAAACCGTAGATTTTGCCGTCGGGTTGAGTAGCGATCAGCCGGGTCTCCGGCTTGGCCTCGAACATGGCCTGCACGTTCGGGGCCTGATCCAGCATCGTGGACAGGTCTTGGAACAACCCCTGGAACTGAGCGAAATCCGCGTCGGTGATTACGTTCGGCCCGATGAACAGATCTGGGATATCCCCGCTCGCCAGCATCGTTCCTTTCTTCTGCCCCCAATCAGCCGTGATCTCCTGCCATTCAATGTCCACGCCGGCCTTGTCCTCCACCTGTTGCAGCCACTCCATTTCGGCGAGCGGCTTGGTTAATGGGTGCTTTGTCATGATCGCCGTCAGCTTCACCTTCTCCCCGGTGGTGTTCCCGGGCGTACCGGCTGCGCCATCCGGCGAACTCGAGGTATTGCCGGCATTGCCTCCTCCCGAGCCGCATCCGGCCAGCAGCATCACCACGACCAACACGGATGACATGAAAACGATTACTTTTTTTCGCATTCCCTTTCCCCCCAAATTAGATTTGAGCGGCGGCCGTGTACGAAAGCGTTCACATTTCTTCGCGGATTCCGTCTACGATGGCTGCCGCCGTCTTTGCCTTGCCTGGCCAATCCAGGCACCATAGACTTTAACGGGCAATGCCAAGCTGCGTAAACGGGCGGTTTTGGACCAATTTTCATTTTTTGAAAGCGATTACTTTAGGGTCATCAGCCAGACTGCGGGACCGGGCTTTTCAACCCGATTCAAATTTTGTAAATATTCAAAAAACGCCGATCTGGCTCCAGTTCAAAAAGAAATAGATACGAATGCTTAGCCTTTGTGGGTTTGCCGATATTGGCCAGGGGTGGTGCCCAGAATCTTCTTGAAGGAGCGGATAAAGCTGGAGAGGTTGGTATATCCGCACTGGGCAGCAATTGCCTCCAGGGTCTCTTCGCTTTCCCGTAATAAACGTGCAGCTTGCCGGATGCGCAGCCGGTCGAGCGTCTCCTTGAAGTTCTGGCCTACCGTTTTCTTGAAATAATGGCTGAAGTTAGACGCCGACATGCTGAAATAGTCAGCCATTAGCTGCAGGGAACAATTCGGGTCCGTGCCCATCTCTTCAAGTGCTGCGAGCAATTCCTCCCGGGAAGCCATACGGCTTTGGGGCACCGTCTCACGGATCATCTCGCACAGCTTGTCCCCGCTCTCCCGCAAGATTCCGGCCATTTGCTCCAGCGTGTAGCGGGGCCCAAACGCGGCGTCGGTCAGGCGCAGCAGACTCTGGTCGTCCTGACGGAACCGCTGAAGCCCGTTGAAGATCACGCTTGCCGTGTTCAAGTACACGCTGCGCAGCATGTGCGGCGACATCCCGTTGCCGCTAAGGTAACCGGCGAGCCGTTCAATCAGGGATTCCACCTGGGCAGCTTCGTTTTTCAGAATAGCCAGCTCCAGGGATTGCAGCAGCTCGGCGAAATAGGATACCGTCCCGGCTGACGGCGTTTCGAACTCGTCGTAGCATAGCAAGGCGCTGTCGCCGCGAAGCCTCAGTTGCTCCGCTGTGCGCTGCGCTTGCAAATAGGAAACATGCGCGGCCTGGGGATTCCGCCCTTCGCCAGGACGACCGATGCCGATAATGGCCCGGCCTCCTCCGGCGCCATCATCTTCAACTTCGTCCGCCTGCCGCTGAAGTTCCTCTTGCAGCCGCGCCAAATGCGCTTTGAGTGCAAAATTCGCGCCATGGGCGCAGACCAGCACGATTTCGTGGTGATAGATGCTTTTGAAAAAATACCCCTTCACGCCTGCGGGAAACCGCTCTTCTTCGCTTCGGCAAGCGCCCCAAATCCGCTCCGCCGCTTCCGTCCCGGCTTCGCAGGAAATAACGGCCACCGTAAGGAGCGGCCCGTCCAGGCCGATCCCAACCTTTGCCGCCTCCTTCGCGAACGGCTCCCAAGCGAGGAAGTGTCCGTTCACCAGCTCGAGCAGCAGGTTGTCCCGCATCAAGGGAAGCGTCCCCTTCACTTCCTCGTCCAGCCGGCTGTTGGCGGCGGATAAGCCGCTAAGCGTATAGCGGAGCGTCTCGAGCTCGTTCATCGGCTTTTGCTCCTGCGGCTCGAACAAGCCGGTGGCAAACTCCACCAGCCGTTTGATCGGGTGGTAATTGTTGCGGATCGAGACGTAAATCACGATAACCTCCAGCAGGAGGATGAAGCCGACCAGCAGCGCGGTTTTCAACTGGATCGCGCGCAAATCCTGCAGCGATTCCGTTAGCGGAAGCAGGCTGACGTATTTCCAGCCGTTTTTGTCCGAAACCGCATAGGAGACGATATACGTTGTGCCGTTGATTTGGTGGATGCCGGAGACGGGATCGCCGCCGTTCTCCCGCTCCATTCGCTCCACCAGACTCGGCAGATCGTCCGAGCTCCGGTACAGCGAACCGTTTGAAGCGACCAACGGCTGGCCCTGCCCGTCGAGGATAAAAAAGTCTCCGAGATAGTGCTCGGACACCGATCGCATCATGCGTAGAATCGTATCCTCCCGAACCAGGATCATCACCACGCCGGGGGAATGGGACCCGCCGACCGGCAACGGCTGCAGAAAGGTCAGCATCCGCACCCGGTTGTTGCCGGGAATGACGATCTCCTCCACCGGCCGGACGAGAGGCGCGTCCAACGTGTTCAACGTCTCCTTCATATAGGCGGGTTGCCAATCCTCATAGGTGAAGCCGATCCCGGGAGTGGCCATATCCTCCAAACTGTATGCGCTTCCAGTTTTGGAGAATAACATGCCGATGTTTCGCACATAGAGCAGGGTGTTGTAAATGAAGGCATCGGTGGCGTTGTATTTTTTCATTTCATTCGCAATTAGCACTCGCTGGTAATCGCTCTCCTCCGCCTGGTACAGCCGGAACTCCCGATTCTGCGCCAGCTCGAACGGCAGATTGTACACATATCGCGTGAACGTGTCCATCGACGTCATGAACTGCTCCGTGATATGAGCGTTCCAATCCATTTCCTTCGCTCTCACCGCCGTCGCCGACTGCGGATAATAATAGAACAAAATGATCAGCACCGGAAACAGCAGCACAAGCCAATAGGAAATCAACAGCTTGGTCAGCAGATTGATCTTGTTCTTCCCCAAGCAGATCACCTTCCTTTCCGTCCTTGTCCACACCAAAGTTACTTTAAGCATACGGGATCGGTGCCGAAATGAGAACGTCCTTTGTGCTCGATATGGACAGGAATGCAGGGTTGGCGCGAGAAATGGGAATAAAGAACAGAAAACAAAAATAAGACCAGCACGAGGCAGCTCCTAGACAGAACCACAGCACCGGTCTTAAGAAGAATACATTTACAGCTTTCACTTTAACGTCATATCGCTCATAAATGTCCAGCTTAATTCTGTACATCCGTTGCATGATATTGCGCACTTCATTTGGAATGCAAACGGCCGCCGATCTCCCCTCCTATGACCGCTTTTCGCCAATCATTGATCAAATTTACGATTATTTGCTCTTGAAATAGCTTACGTCCTACATCGCGCATCGTGTTGCACAGCGAGTTATCCCAAATGGCCTGCATCTTAGCCAAACGAAGCCGCTCTTCTGTTGATAAGGTTACGCCATTGGGAAGCGCCAAGGCACACCCCTCCATGTAACTTTCCCGGTTAAAACGCCAGGCGGTAAATCGGTCCCCATAACGGGAAGCCAGAACATTTCCGATCGAAATCCCTTTAACATCAAAATCACCAGAGTAATATAGGTGGCCGGAAACCAGGTTTTCCTCCAAATAACGATCGATCAGGCGCAATGCCGCTGCGCTTGCCGGTCCACTGGTGCAAACTAGCATCGGTCCCGCAGTATAGGCGGATTCATTGGCTTCATTCAAATCAACCAAAGTGGAAAATACCGCTGGATTCTCTACCACATAAAAATCGGTGATCGGAGAAAGCACGCTGGTTATCTCAACTTGCCTTAACGATAAAACATATGGCCCGTTACCGCCGTCCCAAGGGCAATAAATATGAACGAGAGAAGATATGTCGTCATCAAAAATTCCCGCGCTGCGGTAAATCTCCCGCGCCTCCAAGGTATCCACTCCGGATGACAAGCCGGGTATCGCCTCGGGATCTGATGGGTCAGTTTGATCCGTTTCGGCAAACTGCTTCCCAAGCTCCTTGGAGCGTAAGGCCTGGAACAGCAGCCGCCCTGCCGGGACGTTCCGGTCCAGCGCATGCGGATCGCCGGTAGTTTGCGCGGCCAGCACCGGTAGGCGGACAGCTGATGGTGGGCTACCGTTCTCGCCCAAACCTGCTGTTGCATCCCCCGCAAGCAGCAGGTTCCACGCGCATGTGGCACTCGCCAGCTCTCTTTGCGCCGTCTCGGGAGCAGCGCGCCACAGCTCACGCAAGGTGCGGTAACCGGCTGCACGGCCGTGGCGCAAACCACTTAACCATTCCGCCACAGCCGGCTGGAGTGGCGTTCCTTGCTCCGCAAACTGGGCTTCCAGGGTCTCAAACAACCTCCCCCACTCCTGCATCGCCAGCAATTCCCGATCCGATTTGGTTCGCAGCGGCTCGCCGGTCAGGACTTCATGAAGTTCGGTAATCGTGAAGGTAAATGCCGATTCCAGCAATTCCTGTTCAAAATCCGCAAGTGGTACTCGGATATCGTCCCCCGGTTTTTTGTACCAGCCAAAAAAGGTATTGATCGCCTCGCATTCCGCTGCAGTAGATCTACTGATGACGGCGTGCCCGCCCGCCTTCTCCAGACTGGCGTATCGCTTCCAGACGGCTTCGAGCATTCTCTTGAACCCGGGACGAGAAAAATAGTCCCGGGCTTTGGCCGCCTGATCTGAACGATCGTTCATCCGCCCGCCGCTCATTCTTCTGCACCGCTTTCTATATATTCCTTGATTTTGCCATTCCAACGGTAGCGGAACAAGGTAACGAAATCGACGTCCTTCGGCCGGTAAATCTCATAAATCGCCAGCTTTGGAACCGTATCGTAGCAACCCCACAGCACCTGGGAGGTCATCATATAGTCAAAGCCCATATCCGTCAGCAGCTTGAACATATCCCGCATGTTCTCCTCATCCACGCCCGCGAACGCTTCGTCAAGAGAAATAAGCCGCGGCGCGTCGGTTCTCGCGTCGGAATACCGCGACCATGTGGCGGCGAACAGCGGAATATACATGGCCATTGCCTTTTCGCCCCCGCTCAGCACGTTGAAGCGCGCATCGGTGAGCGGACGGTAACCAATCTGCTCACCTTTTTTGTATTTCAGTTCAAACTGGAACCAGTTGCGATAATCTAGCACTTGGTAGAGATGTTGACGCAGCGATTCCTGCTCCTCCTGGGCTGCCTGTTTTGCGCTGACGATTTGCCCACGAAAATGCTCGATCATCGCGTCGATTTCGTCCTCGCGCAGCCTATGAGAATCCCGCTTCAACAGTTCGACCAGGTCGGAGACATCGAGTTGCTGTTCCCCCGCCGCGACTTTAGGTTGCCACTCAAGCTTCAAGCGAAGACCGCTTGATGTGTCTCGCTCCTCCATTAGCTTGTTCATTTCCCGCACCCATTGCTCCGCACGGTGAATTCGCTGCCGGATCGCTTTGCCAACACTGCGGAGAATGATTTCCTCATACAGTTCGCGGTCTTTCTCACTTAACAAAGCGCTTTGCTCCGCTTCCTGCTGTTCGAGTTCTTCCAGCAACGCCTGCGGCGGCAGCGGCTGGCGGGGGTTACGCATGGAAAGCAGCAACAAACGTCCGGTTGTTTCATCCGCAACCGTCTCCAGCACATACTCCGTCAGCAGCATGCGCGCGGCATTAAACTGCTCCAACAAACGGTTAACGATGTTTTCGGCATTACGCCCGGTAAACAAGGGTTCGTATTGCCGCAGAATTTCTTTGGCAGAGGCCTGCAGGAAAACTGCCCGAGTTGTGGCTGCGGCCGAGTTCGCCGCGTTCGCTGTATCCGCCTCAGTCGCTACGCTCCGCCACTCGTCAACCAGACCTTGGCGCAGCTCTGCTAGCAGTTGCTCCAGCGTTCGTTCCAACTCGACGTGCAGCACTTCTGCCTGCTCCCGCAGCAGCACCAGCTGTGCTTCCGCCCGGGATGCCTTGTCTTTGGCCGCATCGAGCAGCCGCTCCTGTTCTTTGACGCGGACAAGTAACGCAGATTGCTCGCGCTTCAGTTCCTCCAGCCTCCGCGCAACATCGGCCAACCCTAACTCCTCGATCAGCCTCCGCAACGTATCCACCTGAGCGCGCTGATCCCGCTGCCGCTCGCCGAGCTCTTCCGCCAGTGCTTCTTCATCCTCCAGTTCCAGGATCAAAGCGTCCAACTCATCCTTGAACCGCTCCCAAGACGCGTGAGCGTCCCTGTACTGCCGCCAGGCGGAATGCAGGTCCGAAAGCGACGCTTCATAATCGCGCAAGGCGTTAACCGCCGCCGCAAGATCCGGCTCGCGTTTCAACCGGGTCCAGTTCGCGGTCAGCTCTACCAACTCTCGCTGCAGTTCGCGCCACTGCGCCGACTTCGCCTTGAACCGCTCATTGGCCTGCGCTTCCTGCCGGGCCGCAGCCTGCAGCCGATAATCCGCTGCCTGTAGTTCGCGCAGGGCTCCAGCCAGGTCCGCCCCGCCGGGAAAAAGCTCACGCTCTACCGCCAACTGCCTTTCCGCTGCCTCCTGACCGGCAAGCCGTTCGTCCAGCTCTCGCAGCACGGCGTCCAATCTGGCGATCGCCTCGCCCAGCCGGGCAATTTCCATCATGCGGGTACGGCGGCGCGTCTCCTTGCCGATATACTCCGCCCGCTCCTTCACCGCCGCCTTCCCGGCGAGCGGGCCAAGCCGGTAAGAGCCGTCGGCTGCGATCATGCCGCTCCAGTCGCCGTCATCCAGTAGGCCGCCTTCCTCGTCCCACAAAAAGCTGCGCAGTACCGCATCGATCGCCGCGGCCGTGAGCCCGCTTCCCTCTGGTGGATCGGCAACCAACATGTCCGCCAGCGTATAGCCGAATTCCTGCGGACGAGGTACGATCCAGGCTTCTTCATCGTCATTGCCACACTCCTGCACCCGGCCGTCCGGGGACAGCCAGGCATCAAGCAACCCCGAACGCTCCAGCGCTTCCTCGATCCGCGCCTTGGTGTCATCGCCTACGTGCGGCCGGAAATCGCACGCAGCGAAGAGCGGCGCCCCGCCTCGCTCTGCATTAGCTTCGCGGAATTTCGCACGTGCTGTGCTGCGCCCGGGTTCCGGCTCCCGACTTTGCTCCCAGCCGCGCTTCTCTTCCTGCAAGCTCGAGCGCTCCGCCAACAAATCCCTCCGCTGCTTCTCCATATCGAGCCGGCGGGCCACCAAACGATCCCGGGCCGCTTCGTACCGGTCCAGCAGCGGCCCCCGCACCGGCTCCAGCGAGGTCTGCTCCAGTCCGTACTCGCGTAGCGCCCCAAACGTCTCGCGCAGCGCCTCCTCATTAAAAGGCAGTTGCCGTAGCCCGCTTTGCCAGGCGACAATCTCGTCCTTAAACGCCTCCTTGCTGTCAGCAAACCGCTTATCCCGCTCGCCGCGCTCGCGCTCCGCCTCATCCCGCGCTCGGCTCGCTTCACCCAACTCGATTTCGCTTTCCTTGACCAGCGCAGCCGCCATTTTTTCCTCCGCCGCCTTGGCCAGGCCCCGTTCCACAGCAGCGCGATGCGTGCGCAGATCTTTTCGCCACGCCTCTTTCCACAGATCATCCACCGGCACGTTCGCTGTCCAATACCGGTGATATACGACATGCCCGGCAAACTCCATGTCGCCCGCAATCGCCTCCAACTCGTTCAGGAGTTCCCGTTGCTCCCGTTCGGCGGTGTCCCGCTTGGCTTCGGCCTCCTGCAGCCCGCGCTCAAGTTGCTCTTGCTTTATGCGGGCCTTGCCCGCTTTTTCCTTTGCGCGTTCCAACTGCTTTTCCGTGTCCGCCAAAGCCGCCGCGGCCGCCTCATACTCCCGTTGCTTGCCGATAGCTTCATGCTTCTCCAACAATTCGCGCTCGACGGCAATCTCCTGCAACCGGTTCTGGATGCCGCTGCGCTCTGTCACAGCCCCCGCCTTTTCCGCCTCCGCTTGCGCCAGCGTCTCTTCGGACCTTCTTACTCTGGCAGCGACTTCATCATAAGCAGCTTTGGCCTCCAACATGTCCTCAGATTTCGTATACAACACATGCTTGTTGTAAAAATCGTACCGCTCCTGCAGCTTCACCATCTCGGCGCGATGCCGCTTCAGTTCGTCCAGCCGGTCGGTCATTTGGTCCATGTCCTCCAGCACCTCTGACAACGGCCGCAGCTCCTCCTCCATCAACGGCGGCAGCGCCTGATGGAGAATCTCATAGATCGCCGACGGCTTGAAGTCCTTGGACAGCTTTGGACTCCGCAACTGAATCATGAGTTGGAGCAAGTCCTGATAAGCATCCGTATCCGCGAACCCGAAAATATGCTTGTTCACCATATCCTGATACGATTTCTGATCCAAAACGACCTGGCCGCCCGTTCCCACCTTCGCTTCCAGTTCCTTGCGGTCGAGAGGAATGCGTACGCCGTCCTCCAGCCATCCATTACGGTCGTAAAGCCAGAAGTCACGCCCGATGCGCCGCCCATCCTCCAGCAAAAACCCCCAGAACTGCACCTGGGCCGCGTTTCTTCTCGCCCGCAGCCCGATGCCTACCGTTCTGTACGCTCCGGTCGCACCATGCTTGAATTCCATCCATAAGTAGCCCGTCGTATCCGTCTTACCGCCGTCCTCCTCGCCAAGCAAATAATACTCGATGCGGCGGTCCCGCGAACCGAACGGGTCAAGCCGGTGCGCCCGCTTGTCGCCGTCCAGCACGAGCGGCAGGAAGCTTTGCATTGTAACCGACTTGCCCGACCCGTTGGCGCCGCGCAAGATCAGCCGGCCTTCCTCGAGTTGAAATTCCTCTTCATCGTAATACCAGAAATTCAAAATCCCGACGCGATGCATCTGCCACCTTGCGGCCGCTCGGTCGCCTTGACCGGAAGCCCCGTCCGCTCTCAGACCGCTTTCCTGCTCCACCATTTGCTGTTCCACCAGTTAAATCCTCCCGTTTGGATGTTGATCCACCACACCTAAGTATCAAAATCGTTATTTGCATATTCCGAACTCCATCTAGCCAGTACGGGCGAGATCAGGAACGAAGTCTCGCCCTCCCAATCTCCCAGCCCCCATTCGGCTAAATGGTTCATACACAGTTCCGCCAGTTCCTGGGAGGCAGCTTCCCGAAGATCCTTGCTCCAAAACTCTTTATGTTTAAGCTGTAGCCTGTACAGAAGCGTCTCGATATCCGCCTTGGTCAACCGGACCGTGCCGTTGTCCTCCACGTACAATACGCCTCCCTCCGCCAGTTCCTTGCGGATTTCGCTCGCAAGGAGCAGCGCCAAATCCGAAGCGGCCGACATCGTCGGAAACAGCTCGCTCTCGCCGGTCAGCTCGGGATGGAAAAACCACAGCCCTTCCCGGTAACGCCGCCCGGTCCAGCCGAGCATATTTTCCAGTTGATCGATGATCGCCCGCCGCTGCCACAGCACATAATTCAAATCTTCCTCATCCCAGTGCCTGTCCACCACCGCCGGCTCCAATAGCAGCCGGCGGTATATCCGGTGCCGCCGCCGCATCGACTGCCCGTCCTGTGTGTCGGCGTACGGAATGGGGTCTTCCAACTCCTCCAGCCGCGAGCAGCCCGTCAAATCGCGCGGAAAGCGCCGAAGCACATATCGGGCCAAAGGCGAACACTCGTACAATGCATTGCGCTCCGCGTCCTGCGCCCACTGGCCCTCATCGCCGTCGACGCTGTGCAGCACGCCAAGCGCCCGCAGCTTCTTCAGCGCTCTGGCCATCGACAAGCGGTCATAGTAATTCCGCCAGTCGGCCTCCAGCCCCGCGCTCAGCATCTGCTCGCGGATTTCCTCCACGATGTCGGTGAGCAGGAACTGGTCCAACTCCGTTTTTCCTTCCAAATACCACAGTCCATAGGTAAAAAAAACGTAGTCCCGCTTTTCGCGAAACTCAGGAAAACCCATCCACGGGTGCGCCTTCACAGGCGTCTTGTCCAGCTTGGCGATTGTCCGGGTCATAATCAGCGGAAAACCTGCCTTATCCATAAACCAGTCGCGCAGCTCCTCGTAATGGTCCCGGATGGCAAAATACAAGTCCGGGTCTTCCTCCTTTGCAACCCACGGACGGTTCAAGAGCGCGTGCATGCACGCGCGCTTTCGTTCGGCCGCCTGCTCGGCGTTTATTCCCCGTTTGCTTAGTCTTTTGAGCGCACCTCCAGCCATCTACCGCCCCTGCCTTTCCGCCTCGTTTTCGGATCGGACCTCCGATTCAAATCTTGATCCGGCTTCTCCCTCGACTTCTGCCGTATCGGCCGCCGCAGCCGCTTCCGCAGCGGCAATATCGGCCCCGTTTGCCCCCTGCTTTGCGGCTGTTCCCACGGCCAAGCCATTCGCCGCTTCCGTCAGCCTAAAATGCAGCTCGTAGTTTGCCATTTCCAACTCGCCGTCTTCCGCGTGCAAGATTGTCCGCTCCGCCGTACGCGGATTGCTCATCCGAATCAACACGCCTTCCGGCGTAACAAACGAGTGGCCATTTCCTGTCGTCATGCACCGGCCGATCCACTGCAGCAACCGTAGCCGCTCCCTGGCCGTCACCGGCCCTAGCTCCGACACTTTGACGGAGCTCCGCTCTAGTAACGCCGCGATCATCCGCCATTCCTCTGCCTGCCGCAGTTTGAACGCTTCCCGCTCCCGCTGCTTCCGCCGCTCGTTGTCACGCACCGCGTCCGCCGGCTGACGCTCTCCGCGCTTGCGGCTGCGCGAACGCAGCATGCGCACCATCGGCCGCTCCTCCCAGGACGACATGTCCGCCCGGTCCGAGTCGCGCAGATCCTCGCCCTGCAAGTGCCTTGTCGGGAACAATCCGAAAGCGTATGCGGACAACCTGTGCGCCTCCTCGACCGTTTCGATCGAAGCAAACCAGCGGGCCAAGTGCTCTAGCTCCTTTTTGCGGCTTAGTCCCGAACGCTTCCGTTCCTGAATACGAATCGCGCTGCGTACAATACGGGCAATCGCATCCTTCGTCGCCCGCTCCAGCAAGGTGAGCTCGCTGGGCGCAGCCCCCTCGCCCACAAACCAGCGCCGGATATTCGTCCAGCCTTGACGAAGTTCTTCCAGCAGTTCCTCCCGATCCGGTTCGTCCTCCAGCCGCGGCTTTCGGAGCTCACCTTCCACGACCTGCTCTAAAAACAGATCCCGTACCGAATCGTTAATTCGCTGCAAATTACCTTCGATTTTATAAGCGCTCCGCTGTAGCGCCTGTACGAAATTTTGCAGGTAATCGGTCAACTTTTCCTTAAAGATCAAGAAAGCTTCCGTCACCATCATCTCTTCCGCCCGAGCCGTATGCAGGCTAGCGATATAGTCCGCCGCATTTTCATGGAGGTTAACAAACGAACGGTACAAGACGTTCCACAGCTCCAGCGCCGCGTCCGGCTCCAGTTCTCCGACCTGGCTACGAATGTCAAACAGTTTATCCGCAATCGTGTCGAATAAGGAAGCTTCCAGCGAACCGCCATACCCCGTTACCTTCTCCAGCGTCTCCAGCAGCCGTTCGATTTCGATGGAATACGGGCGGAGCAAATACTGCATCTTCTTTTTGAGATACTCTTCCAGCGTGGAGGAGCGTCCACCGTCGTGACGGGCAGTCAGGTTTTGCCACTCCACCAATTGATCCAGGTCGCCTTGGCACAGTTCAAGTGTATAATCCGGCCACACGTTCCAAGCCTTGACCGCTTCAAAGACGTCTTCCGGCTTCAGCCAATACCGCAGTCTTTTATACTCCTGATAGAAAAAACGCATGATCGCCCGGTAGCGAACCACGTTGTCAGCATTGACATACTTCAACTCGGGTATCCCCCGCAACGATTGCACCGGCAACCCCGGCAAATGAGACTCCATTCTCGCCCCCCCGTTCCTTTCAGAAAACTACTTTCATCTTAAAATACCCGCCACCTTGTGACAAGCCGAGAGGGGGGAAGTCATACGATGTTATTACTTGTCGTTGATGGATCGGGGACAAACTGAAACCACAAAAAAACGGTACCTTGGAAATGCGATGTATAACAAGTAAAACAGAGCCAGCAACCATCGGCTAGTCCTGGCTTGGCTGGGAATGATGCTCCGTCTTCGATCGAATGGGGCTTCTATAGCAAAAGAAAACAGCCGCCGGCTCTTCAAGCCGATCCCAAATTTCATTTGATTTGACATCAGAAATCCTCCGAATTGGGACGCTAGTCCCCTCCACCCTATGTACAAAAAAGGAAAGCAGTGAGACAATGATAAACGGCTTGTTTACAGAGAGAGATTTTTGGGGGAAGAAGAGAAACCGATGGGATTTGACATCATTGCGGCAGCACTTATTTTTGGAATGACTTTAACCTTTGTGATTTGGCAGCCGAAGGGGCTGAATATCGGGTGGTCCGCGTGCGGCGGTGCGGTGTTGGCGCTGCTTGCCGGCGTCGTCGGCTTTGACGATGTGGGGGAAGTCGTGCAGATCACGTGGAACGCCACTCTAACGTTTATCGCAATCATCATCATTTCGCTGATCTTGGATGAGATCGGCTTGTTCGAGTGGGCAGCGCTGCACATGGCCCGGGCTGCAAAAAACAGCGGCATCCGCATGTTCATTTACGTCAGCTTGCTGGAGGCGGTGGTCTCGGCGTTTTTTGCCAATGATGGGGCAGCCTTAATCCTCACGCCGATTGTGCTGGCGATGGTTCGCCATTTGAGTTTTGAGGAGAAAATGATCTTCCCGTTCATTATGGCGAGCGGGTTTATCGCGGACACTACCTCTTTACCGCTGGTTGTCAGCAACCTGGTGAACCTCGTGTAGCGGATTATTTCGGAATTGGCTTCGCGCAATATGCCGCTCGGATGATTGTTCCAAACCTGTTCTCGCTCGGGGCAACGGTGGCGGTGCTGCTGCTTTATTTTCGCAAAGGTATTCCTCGCACCTATGACCCGTCCAAGCTGAAAGCACCATCTGAGGCCATCAAAGACCAGCGCCTGTTCCGCATATCTTGGGTGGTGATGGGAGTCCTGTTGATCGGCTACCTCGTGAGCGAGTTCCTTCATCTTCCGGTATCCTTGCTCGCCGACACCGTGGCTTTGATCTTCTGGGCCATCGCCCGCCGAAGCCAAGCGGTCGATACGAAGGCCGTCATGAAAGGCGCGCCATGGAACATCGTCGTCTTCTCGATCGGGATGTACGTTGTCGTGTACGGCCTCGGCAATGCCGGGCTGACCGAAGTCTTGGCCAAGCTCCTCCAAACGGTGGCAGATCAAGGCCTATTCGTATCCACGATGGCCATAGGCTACATCTCGGCGTTCCTATCGTCGATCATGAACAACCTGCCGGCCGTCATGACCGGCGTACTCGGCATCGCCGACACGGCCACCTCCGGCACGATCCGCGAGTCACTGATCTACGCCAACGTCATCGGCACCGACCTCGGCCCGAAGATCACACCCATCGGCTCACTCGCCACTCTCGTCTGGCTCCATGTCCTCGCCAAGAAGGGCGTCCGCATCTCCTGGGGCACGTATTTCAAAGTTGACATCGTGCTGACGATCCCGATTTTGTTTGCGACGTTGTTGGGGTTGTGGGTGGTGTTGTGGGTGTTTTAGGAGGGGCAAATTGCCCCCTCTTTTCATTCCACGAATAACAGCACCTCAATCATCAACCCCACACCCAACCTAAAACCCTGCGCGAACGCGGCTGCCATCTCCATCTCTTGAATTTGCTGCTGTAAGTCGATTAGCGCCTCAATTTGGTAAAATCCTCACCAGATCGTTTCTCTCTCCAAGCCATTGTTGGCTTCGGATAATGCGTTGCTGAGTTGGCGGTATTGCGGGTCTTTGGGGGCCATCTGCTCGGGGATGAGATGACCGTAGTAGAGAGATTCCAGAAAGGATGGCATCGAAAAAAAAAAGAATAGCAAAATCGGTGGCCGCATGTGGTACGTATCTGCGAAACACTTGTATTTTCAAGCACATTTGGATACGCTCAAGATAAGGTTCCAATTTGACAGAATGAATGGATGGTGTCTTATGCCTAATCCAAGACTTGAACCACAACAAATATCCGCCATAATCGATTATTTAAACGAGCGTTTCAATGCGCTTACCGTGATATTATTCGGGTCAGCAGCAAGGGGGGAGATGCGCCAAGACAGCGATGTAGATATTGCCTATATTTCTGAAGATCCACCTCACTCCGCGTATGAACTATTTATGGCTGCTTCTGAACTAGCCAATCGGGTAGGGCGTGAGGTAGACCTGATTTATTTTCCCCAGGCGAATCCCGTCTTCAAAGCACAGATCATTGGAACAGGTGAGGTATTGCAAGATGTCGAGCCTTATGTCCGGCAGACCGCATTTATGCAAGCCCTCAAGGAATATGCCCTGCTTAACGACGAGCGCAAAGAAATCATGGAGAATTACCAGAGAGGGGGAGCCAATTGAACCGCGATATACTAGCGAACAAAACAGAAACGATCAACCGTTGCCTGAAACGGATCCATGAAGAGTATGAAGGAAAGCGAGAGAACCTCGAAAATTACACCAAACAGGATTCCATTATCTTGAACCTACAGCGGGCCTGTGAAGCTTGTATCGATTTAGCCATGCATCTGGTCTCAGAAAATAAATGGGGAATCCCTCAGAGCAGTCGGGTGGCTTTTTGATCTTCTATTAGATAATGGAGTGATTGACAAAGAACTTAACCGTAATCTGAAAGCCATGGTTGGTTTTAGTAACATAGCCGTACACGATTATCGAAGTATACAAATCGAAATCGTCCAGGCCATTCTTGATCACCACCTCGGAGATTTCGTTCTTTTTGCATCAAAAGTCAGAGATTTTGGTGCTTAAAGCCTCCGGAAAGAAACTATGTTTTCCAGGGGCTAGTATCTACACCCCCCCACTCCATTCTGCCGCCCTTTTGCAACAAATCCACGCAATACCCGCAATGCGTTTGCGGAGTTTTTTTCCTATTTGGAAAAAGACACTTGCGACCATTCATTGCATCGAGACTATGATCCTGTAAATTATCAACCAACAGCCGCTCCCAACCGGAGCACAAGCAAACAAATGCCATGACCAGTCTGTACTTTGACTCCCGAGTAATCAGTAACAAGTGAATCCGGTCATCCGGAGTACGGCTCCTGTTTCGATCTACGCACTCACAAGGAGTGCGACGAAAGAGATCAAGCGGGAGCTGCCTAAGTTTATCATTTCAATCCACGCACTCACAAGGAGTGCGACGCGTTACTTTCGTATACCTGGCGATAAACTCCGCTCGATTTCAATCCACGCACTCACAAGGAGTGCGACCGGAGAGCCGGGGTTTGAGTTTCTGGACGATACATTTCAATCCACGCACTCACAAGGAGTGCGACCCCTTGCGCATTTCTAACGAGTTTTACGCCTTCTTGATTTCAATCCACGCACTCACAAGGAGTGCGACTCGCGTGCAGGATGTTAAATCCGCGATATCCTGAGTAATTTCAATCCACGCACTCACAAGGAGTGCGACGTAAGCCGGATTTTGTGCCTCGATCATAACGCGATTTCAATCCACGCACTCACAAGGAGTGCGACGGTCCGCGAGGTTCAATGAGCGTAAGCGAATTTAACCATTTCAATCCACGCACTCACAAGGAGTGCGACACTCACGAATGTCCGCGACCATCGTTTTAAACGACGGATTTCAATCCACGCACTCACAAGGAGTGCGACCTTCGTCAGGTCGATTCCCGTCCCACTACTTCCTTTATTTCAATCCACGCACTCACAAGGAGTGCGACCCGGATTTTTCGCACGAATCACGATTTGGAATCCCGATTTCAATCCACGCACTCACAAGGAGTGCGACCGCTTACCGTCACGGAATGCGCCTGGTGCGGGCGTATTTCAATCCACGCACTCACAAGGAGTGCGACATTCGCAATTTCCGCCTGTTCACGCTCGTCTGTCGATTTCAATCCACGCACTCACAAGGAGTGCGACTCCAAAAAATCGTCAATTGATAATTTACTATCAAATTTCAATCCACGCACTCACAAGGAGTGCGACGAGCCTTTTAATGGCTAGGGTGCGCCTAGCGTTGGATTTCAATCCACGCACTCACAAGGAGTGCGACTCAGACATTAGCGGCAATAAGTGCGATACAGTAATTTCAATCCACGCACTCACAAGGAGTGCGACGTAATCGCGCCGGCCGTCTGTTTTACCGTAATAAACTCATTTCAATCCACGCACTCACAAGGAGTGCGACTATTGATTTGGGACACTCATAATACATACGGACAATTTCAATCCACGCACTCACAAGGAGTGCGACACAAAAACCGGGATTTTGTACATATGTCCGGCGTAATTTCAATCCACGCACTCACAAGGAGTGCGACGACTTCTGTTTCTTCAAATCTTTAATCGCGTCCGTATTTCAATCCACGCACTCACAAGGAGTGCGACGTTGAACACTTTACCCAATGATGCCAGCGATTGTTATTTCAATCCACGCACTCACAAGGAGTGCGACCCGATACGCCCGCATAGGCCGTGCCGTCTTTCCCATTTCAATCCACGCACTCACAAGGAGTGCGACAAGCTGCAGGGGCGGGTCGCCAATTTCCGAGCCACTACATTTCAATCCACGCACTCACAAGGAGTGCGACGCCTATGCAAGAATGCTGCTTTGGTCGTTTATCATTTCAATCCACGCACTCACAAGGAGTGCGACGGCAACTCTACATTAGTTGGTTATGCGTCCATAGATGATTTCAATCCACGCACTCACAAGGAGTGCGACCGCGCAAAGCCGCTGCCAGTTCTTCCGGTACTCCGGATTTCAATCCACGCACTCACAAGGAGTGCGACAGCCCAGCGTCATTCACAACGGTAAAGTCCGCAGTATTTCAATCCACGCACTCACAAGGAGTGCGACGCCGCCAGCCAAGCGGCAGTGCGCGGTTAATATACATTTCAATCCACGCACTCACAAGGAGTGCGACGTGCAGGGTTCCACGCAAGCAATCACGGGAGCAGGGATTTCAATCCACGCACTCACAAGGAGTGCGACCTTGTGTCATCAAAGGAAATATTGAATGTTTTCATTTCAATCCACGCACTCACAAGGAGTGCGACGCTCTCATACATATAATCCGAGTAGTACGATCCGATTTCAATCCACGCACTCACAAGGAGTGCGACCGCTACGACAGTGCGTTTATCGCGGTTGACAACATTTCAATCCACGCACTCACAAGGAGTGCGACGCGAACTCTATCAGTGGTTCGGACAGACAATGCGCATTTCAATCCACGCACTCACAAGGAGTGCGACAATGAATCGGAACCACAGCGCCGCGATATCACCGCTATTTCAATCCACGCACTCACAAGGAGTGCGACGATCGGCGTGCTGGTTGCTGGCATATGGGCCCTGTGATTTCAATCCACGCACTCACAAGGAGTGCGACAGATTGAAGTGCCGCGTCGTGTAGCTAACGCCATTATTTCAATCCACGCACTCACAAGGAGTGCGACTTCCTGAGCATCGCGCGGCAACTCAGTCTCGATGCTATTTCAATCCACGCACTCACAAGGAGTGCGACCACGATCTGTGGTCATCCTGAGCATCGAAGGAGTAATTTCAATCCACGCACTCACAAGGAGTGCGACGCCGCCGGGCGCTATTCGAAGCCTTCGGGCTAGATTTCAATCCACGCACTCACAAGGAGTGCGACTTTATATCAATCCCTTCTATTTCGCTAAATTTTCGATTTCAATCCACGCACTCACAAGGAGTGCGACCGAGCTTGAACGGCACGCCCTTGAACTTGTCGAGATTTCAATCCACGCACTCACAAGGAGTGCGACTTATGCGCGACATGATTAAGCCTCAAATCTTCAAATTTCAATCCACGCACTCACAAGGAGTGCGACGGGAAGGACCCGACCCGGATCACTGAATTTATGATATTTCAATCCACGCACTCACAAGGAGTGCGACCTTGATCCACGCGGAGTATGTATCTTGTTTATACATCATTTCAATCCACGCACTCACAAGGAGTGCGACGGGTCAAAAAGAGATTTATTGATATCGGGGCGTGGATTTCAATCCACGCACTCACAAGGAGTGCGACTCTTCGTTTGAATCCTCTCTGAAATTCGTAAGGCCCATTTCAATCCACGCACTCACAAGGAGTGCGACTTGATACAGGAGAGCAGCTCATCGATCCGGAGACCGGTATTTCAATCCACGCACTCACAAGGAGTGCGACGGTAATTTCCTCCGCGACATCCGTTTCGTACAGGCCATTTCAATCCACGCACTCACAAGGAGTGCGACTAGCGTCTTCACCCCTTGCGTTTGGGCGCGCTGGACATTTCAATCCACGCACTCACAAGGAGTGCGACCGCGTAATTATCA
This sequence comes from Paenibacillus sp. p3-SID1389, assembly GCF_025151705.1. NCBI lineage: Bacteria > Bacillati > Bacillota > Bacilli > Caryophanales > Paenibacillaceae > Paenibacillus > Paenibacillus sp. p3-SID1389. The sequence goes on from NZ_JALXVO010000005.1 coordinate 97,258, forward strand.
TTGTGTTTCGCTAGGTTTGCATTTCAATCCACGCACTCACAAGGAGTGCGACCCTCAAAGGGAGTCGGAAGCCGACGGAGCCGGTGATATTTCAATCCACGCACTCACAAGGAGTGCGACGCTTTTGTGATTTGGAATTGAACCATAACGCGCGATTTCAATCCACGCACTCACAAGGAGTGCGACCCCCCCCTCTCCCACTTTGGGACTTTGGGCCTAGATTTCAATCCACGCACTCACAAGGAGTGCGACGGATATTTGCTTTATCTGATGATTTTATTTCGAGCGATTTCAATCCACGCACTCACAAGGAGTGCGACTTAAAATAATGAATTAAATCATCTTTGCTATCTTCGCGATTTCAATCCACGCACTCACAAGGAGTGCGACGAAAAATGCGGTTCCGCTGCCGCCGGATGATTCCGATTTCAATCCACGCACTCACAAGGAGTGCGACCAAACGTGCGTTATAAAAGAAGTCGATAAAGCCGATTTCAATCCACGCACTCACAAGGAGTGCGACTGGAGTGATGTTTAAATGTCAAAAATGACGCCTATTTCAATCCACGCACTCACAAGGAGTGCGACATTGGACAGGTATGTTAAGAGTTTATCTGGATATTTCAATCCACGCACTCACAAGGAGTGCGACGTTGACATCGACCTGCTGCTTGTCGATCCACATGCCATTTCAATCCACGCACTCACAAGGAGTGCGACAACATAAAAACGGCGTATTATATCGTAACATAGATTTCAATCCACGCACTCACAAGGAGTGCGACTCGAGCTGCGTGCGCTGCATCGCTTTGTCGAAGTCAGCGATTTCAATCCACGCACTCACAAGGAGTGCGACATCGTAACACTCGCCGACGGCCTAAATCAATCCGTAATTTCAATCCACGCACTCACAAGGAGTGCGACATTGATTTTGCACGAACTCACAAACTGTCATAACTATTTCAATCCACGCACTCACAAGGAGTGCGACTCCACAGACAACGCTTCGGTACGCGCGGATCACCATTTCAATCCACGCACTCACAAGGAGTGCGACCCCGCTGCGGAAACGCTGTGCCGCCGCCATTCGCCATTTCAATCCACGCACTCACAAGGAGTGCGACGTCATACCACATATTCGATGGTAGTGGTGCCGGAAATTTCAATCCACGCACTCACAAGGAGTGCGACGTGGCAAGAGTTTCTAGGGGACGTTGAAAAGCTATTTCAATCCACGCACTCACAAGGAGTGCGACCTTCGCCAATTTTTCACGTTGCATAACCAGTTTAATTTCAATCCACGCACTCACAAGGAGTGCGACTTAGTAAACCTTATGATATAATTAAAGCATAAAATTTCAATCCACGCACTCACAAGGAGTGCGACTTAATCTGGTGCCATCGATTGATGTTGAGTTGCTATTTCAATCCACGCACTCACAAGGAGTGCGACTCCGTCGACCAATCGTACATTTCCGCCTGGAACTATTTCAATCCACGCACTCACAAGGAGTGCGACTGCGGGCCTTGTGAAGCCTTGAGCCACAAGGCCTCACATGCCCAGAAGTGCGAACCTGTTTTGTGAGTGCGAAATGTTATTGTTTATTCCAACAAAAAACTCAACAACTCCAGTAATAGCGCGGGGTGCGAACCTCATAGGGATTTTATGTGCGCTTGGGGTTCGCACCGTTAGAAGATGAGCGGGTCCTCTAAATCGATCGACGGCTTTGCACCAATATGCTCGACTTTGGTTTTGTAGTTATTGCCCAGCCGATAAAATCGCAGGCTGTCTTTTTCATGATCAATGAGTTGGGATAACTCCAGTTTCAGAGCGGTGAACTGGGATGCATCGACGTTACATTCAAACACGGAATTCTGTACCCGTTGTCCGTAGTTCTGACATGCCTTAGCCACTCTACGGAGCCTCGCAGCTCCTCCCACGCCTGAGGTTTGAACATCATAAGTAATGAGTACAAGCATCCCGAGTCACCTACTTCCATAAAAATGGCGGATACTCATCTAAATCACCGCGCAAGAAACGTGCCAATAATAAGGCCTGAGCGTAAGGAACCAGCCCCCAGGAGATTTTTTCATCCAGGAAAGGGTGGGTAATCCTCTCTTGCTTCTTGGTTTGCCATGCTTTCAAAAACTTTTTGCGAGCCTCGTCCGTCATCAGCACAGCCCCGTTTTCTTTTGTAACAAAATCAGTTGTTGTCACTTCTTTCCGATTAATCAGCGAAAGGACAAACCGATCGGCATAAATTCCTCGCAGCTCTTCCATCAGATCCAAAGCCAGAGAGGCTCGGCCAGGACGGTCCTGGTGCAAAAAGCCGACATAAGCGTCGAGCCCCACGGTCTCCAAAGCCGCAGCCGTATCTCTAGCCAAGAGAGTGTAAGCGAACGACAGCATGGCATTTACGTTGTCCTTTGGGGGCCTTCTGGATCTCCCGTGAAAAAAGAAGCTCTCCTTCTGCTGCAAAATCATCTGATCAAACACCTGGTTATAGAGAACCGCGGCTTGGCCTTCCCAACCCCGCAAGCTTTCCAGGTTATTACTGTCACGGACTTCACGCAAAATATCCGAAAGCTGGCCTGATATGGACTTGAATTGTTCAACATCAATGCGAAGCGGATAATCTCTCGTCATCCGTTCGAGGATCCACTTGTGGTTATAAATCTTCCCTGTAATGAAGTTTCGTGCGATTTTTGCAGATCCCTCTTCATGATCCGAAATCCGGTACTGCGTTTTTCTCAAAATGACATTTCCCCGGCTTTCCCCAATGACTCTTGCCAGAAATCTTCCGTTTTGTGTCAAAAAGGTGATCGAAATATTCCGATCCGCACAATACCCCATTAATGCAGGACTCGCCCCCGTGTAGCCAAAGCTCACGATCGCTTCCAGATTATGAAGCGGCAAACGGCCAATCTTTTCATCGCCTTTAAGTAATAACACATTATCACCATCAAGCGCCAAGTACGTATCCGGCTGAGTAACATATAACGTATTTAACAGCTTCTTCAATCACTCAGCCTCCCTTCGATGTAGCTTTGGACCGAGCGTTTGTGCATTAAATGGGGCACACAGATATGCTGCAGCGAACAATTTTTGCAAAAAGGTCCCGTCTTTACCTTCGGCGTATGGCGTTTATCGTAATAATGATGCATTTCTGCAGCCATTTGTCTTACTTGATCCCGCAGCCTGTCATGAATCAGCACTTCAACACGATGCTTGATTTCGTTGTAGAATATGTACCCTGTGTCCACACGGCATAGCATCATCTCTTCCAGGCACATCGCTTGGGCTGCGAGCTGGATGATGTCTTCATCACCTTTCTTCGGCTTCCCCCGCTTATACTCGACAGGATAGACTTTATAAGTGCCTTCCGCTCCCGCCACTTCAACCCCTTCAGGGTCTTGAACAAATTCGACAACATCACAGATTCCGCTTAATTGCAGTTCCGTTGACTGAATCGGCATCGCGCGAACGATTAACTTGTCTCCACGCTTTTCCCGGATAAACGGCTGATCCGCCTTTTGATGTAAATGCTGCCCTTCGATGGTTCTGACATTTTCATCCCACTGTTGTTCGATATGAATCAGGGCCCACTGACGTTTACAAAATTGGAAATGCTGGAGCCCTGACAACATCAAATAGCGATCCTCATCATTAACGACCATTAATAACCTCGACATTCAAGCCATCGAGTTCCTCAAGTTCAATCGTATAATCCTCAAATCGTTTGGGTTCAGGAGTTGTAGAGTATACTTTTAAAGACCGGTGCACTTTGGCCGAAGAATATTGCCCCAGCTTGGAGGAATGATTCCACCAATATACCTTATGGACTTCCATACTGCCGTCCGGACGAGCAGAAGAGCTGTCATTTTCAAAAAGGGTAATCAGCGCCTGCTTAATCTTCTCTGCATCTTCTTCGGTAAAACCTGTCTTCTCCGCAAGTTGCGTATTAATGCTGCCTTTGAACAGGTACAGACCAAAATCAACGCGGTGTTTCATCCCCATCGTATCAGAGCTGCGTTTGTCCCCCGTTACAGAGTTCACGCTCTTGGTAATCTGGGTGCTGACAATGTCAATCGGATCAATACTTGTAGCGGTATGAATGGAAACAGGACCGCGAACGCCTACAGACAGCTCGGAACCTTTAAAAGCGAAAACTTGTCCAAAACTGCGTACATCGATCCACTCCTGGCAAGCCAGCTTGGCAAACTCGTCGGCCGATGCATTTTTACTTTTCAGCATCTTTGCCAGCTCCGGATGGGCATCCGCACGTTCACGCAAACTTTTGAAATCATCCACTTTTCTGTCATCCGACTGAACAAAAATCTTTTCTCCCATATCCAGCAAGCGATTGCGGATTTTACGCTTAATAGCCACATCGGAGATTTCTCCATGGCCGTCGTAATTTTGGCGTGGTCGGTTACCATTCAGAGGGTCCCCGTTTGGATTGGCTTTTGTCACAGACAGAATAACAGCAAAATCGATTTTATGACCAAGCGTGCTCATTCGTTTGTATCCTCCTCTTTTTTCTTATAAAGTTCACGGCGTTGACTGTAGAATCCAAGCAAATATTGCTCTGTTAAAGGAGCATTATTGAAATCTCCGTCCTTAAACTGATCGGCGATTTCATCAATCATCCTGGATAAATAGGTCGCTTTCGTTCCCAGCTTGGCTTGATAAGGCTGGAGGCTGGCCTGAATTGTCTTCCAGGTTCGACCCGGATTCTGGGCATACGAGTTCATATAACGAATCGCATTGGTAGACCTTGTCTCGTCTTTGCCGAGTGCTCCTCGTTCAAGCACATCCGCCACAGCCAACAAGCGGCCAAACAGATAACTCCGATCCCTGGATTCGGTGTTGAGCGGCACGTTCCATTCCTCCCCTTTTTCTAACAGCATTTTTCGAATCAATGCACATGCGATGCTTAACGTCTTCTCCCAATCCCACCGTTCCATCGATACAGGGTTGGAAGCCCGGTGGAAGGCGCTTCTGACAATATCTCTAGGGACTGCACGTCTATCGACAATACAAGGAATCATCCGTTCCATCGTCCCTTTGATGATCTTCTCACTTGCTCTGGGACCATAAGCAGCAAATGCAATATCCTTCGTTGCCGGCGCTCCATAAAAAGTGATAAGCTGCTCTTCTTCCTTGCGGTAGCGGTGCTCCCAGGCACAAGAGTTATGCCACTCTTCCAGACGATTCAAATACAGCTCCTTATTCAGATGACGATAGTAAAGCACCGCCATCCGGCCGGTCGTTGCCGAGTCCAGAACGAGAATATTTACCTCTGCTTGATACGTCAGATCATTCCGAAACCCGTCAATCGCCCGTCTAACCTGATCAGCATAAGGCTTGTCCGTATCCGGTTCTCTTTCGATTTCCCGGCCTGAATGACGCATCATGTCCACAATATCCTCATCGGTATTCGGAACGGGATCGTTATCGTTGCCCCACACTAGAAAGACGCGTTCATCCATCGTTTTCCCCTGACGGTGAATCAACCACTTCAAGGCATTGTGCGCTTTCTGCGATACCTCATAACTGATGGATACCGCTTCCTTGCTTGTTTTGAAGCGTCCTCTAAAGGTGAAGCCCGAATTGTCATTCGCAGAAATCAACTTGGCTTTATCAGCCGCATGACGAATTTTGTTCGCATGCCGTTCCGTACTCGGACGCATTTCTCCTGTAACGAAACAAACGTCCGTTTCTCCCAGCTTCTGATTATAAAAGGCAATAAATGAATCAAACATCGCCTGATCTTTCCATACTTCTTCGGGTGAATCAGGGGAGAGCACATTAAATCTGATAAAAGCACTGGATGTCTCCGCAGCCCCGCTTGAGAAAATGGGCGGCTTTTCCCCGAACTTAGCCGTATATTTCTCATCCCATTTCTCGATCAGATGCTGGTTCTCATCAAGCTTGATGATTTTGGCGGCGACCAGGTCCTCGATTAACCGCCCCTTGCGCAAATACGTATAAATACATTTCAATTTCTCTGTGGTATAGGGCGAATTGGCCCATTCCTCCAAGTTGCGGATGTACTTGTCAAAAGGTACTTCATCCGGATTTTTGATCTGCCCGCCATACTTCACGAAGTCGCCAGCGACATAACTAAGCTTATCGTGTAACGGGTAAGGTGCGACCTTAGAGCCTGACCGACTGGCTGATTCCTCTGTACAGGGAATTAAGGTGCTCTCCTTCTCCAACACTCTGGCTTCAAGAAAGTCCCCGTCTTCATCGATCGTAACTTCAATGTGAGCATTCTGGGTTGTATGTGAAACCGGCAGCAGGGTGTATTCTCGGTCGCGTTTTTTTACCGTTTTCCCGACTTGATCCAGATTAGCCTCATACGTTTCATACAGGTGGAGCAGCCAACTCATCTCATTCACCTCCTAAATTACGGAGCAGTTGTTCCGCAGACTCTATGCTATCCGAATGGAACGATTTAGGCTCCATTTCTCTGACTGAACGGACAATGGAGCACTCCTCTGGCTTTGGAAAACGGATATACCCTTTATTCATCTCAACAGACCATAGCCTTACCGAAAGCTCATTCCTCCCCGTTTCATCGGGATAATTGAACCCGTGAACCATCGTTCCTAAATAATGCGTTCTTTCATCCGTATCGTAATAACCTGCTCCACTGCCAAATTCACAAGGCTGCACATACCCCTGACACTCTCGAGCACCCAGGAAAATATCCCTGCGCCCACCCGCTTTCAACGAACGTTGAAGGATGCTGTAATGCTTCCCTTCATTACGGTCGAAGGCGAGATCCGGCCGATGTTCGTTAAAGACAAAGTGGGCCTTTACTTGGTAATGAACATCCTTCAGATACGTATAATTAGCCAGCGTGTTCCCGCCCCCATAGTCAATCGGGCGCACTCCCTTCGATTCCATTTGGATCGGCTTCATGACACGCAACTCGTCGATGATGTACATGATCGTCGGCTTCCAGTAAACGGATTCGAGGATTCCCTTGATCGCTTGATAGGTAGGGACACTATAGGACAGCTTCTCACCGCCTATTTTGGTTAACGGATCGGTGAATAAAGCGTAGTCGCCGAAAACTTCGAACTGTACTTCGTTTCTCATGGTTTAAATCACCTCCTTTACAGGAGCAGCCTGATAAAGATTTTTATTCCTCTCAGGCTGCAATTTTCATTATCTAGCTAGTTCTTTTTTAATTACTTCAACAATTTGCTTTAAAATTTCAGCATAGACCAACTCGACTTTCTCACTCATCGACTTAGTTTGGTAAGAATACATTTACATTCACCTCCTTGGATCTTTATAACAACCACGAATTGACATACTTCTTTATTGAAATTAAGTCTTAATCCTTAATCACTATATGAATCATTCCAGAAAAAAGTGCAAAATTACATGAAGCTTATAAAATTGTTCTTATAAAAGGTTCTTAGTTATATACATTAATCAAGTCCTTATGAAATTAATCCTACTGAGGAAATTAATCCTACTGAGGTTCAACATTTGATTAGACTAGAGTCGCATCCTAGACGAATGCGTGGATTGAAATAATAATGAAGTATGTCAGAAGCCTGTTTAGGGATGGACTTACCAACCTATAAAGTCCATTCCCCCCTCCCCCTTCAAATCCACACCGTACTCATCGCTGTACCAATTCTCTTTCAATTCATAAATCATGCCGTCCAAGTGCATTACAATGGCATTATCCCGTTTTAATTGCTCCATCTCTTGCGAGTACAGGTTCACCGTAAACTGCTGCGCTTGTTTCAAAAATTTGGTTACATCTTCAAGCCAAGCTCCGCTGTTCAATTGAGCAATCAGTTCTTTGCCCCCTCCATAAGGCACGAGGACGGAAGTCGTTTTTTGATCAATGACCCGAAAATGCTCTGCTGCTGTTTTGTAGCTGCCATTTAAAATTAATGGAAAGCTTGTCCCATGTTTCTTTCGGTAGTGAGTCACATAATCATTTTCCTGGGAGAGCGACATCAGGAGCTTGGTCATCTCTTTATCTAATTTCTTAACGTAATAGTTTAAATTGGCCTCCATTCGATTGTAGTAATAGCGGAAATACTCACTCATCGCCTTTGGCAAAAGCAAGTTTCCTTCATATTGATCCGCTTTCTTCTTAAACCGCGCTAGTACGTGGCTGGACATCTCCTTTCCGACTTTAATCTCCTTCAGCTTCGAGACGGCTTCCTCCGCATGGTTAATAATGTATACATTCTGCGATTCATCTTCTCCATGCCGGTTGCATCGTCCAGCTGCCTGGGCAATCGAGTCCAGCCCGGCCAGAGAACGAATCACACATTTAAAGCTGACGTCGACCCCAGCTTCTATCAATTGTGTAGTCACACAGATGAAAGGGACTTGCTGATCCAGCATATCTCGGATTTCTTTGAGCTGATCTTTTCGGTGTGCCGCACACATGGACGTGCTGAGATGATAGACAGGCATAGCGGCATCCTTTAGCTTTTCATATAGATCCTTGACCACCTTTTTGGTATTCAGAATGATAAGTGTGCTGCCCCATCCGTTGATTTCCGACTTCACCCAATCGGCTAACGTCTCATTCGTCATAGGTTCTTCCGTTCGGTCAATAAGTTCAACTCGCTTAAACGCCTTCGCAACTTCAGTAAGATTCGACACAATCTCCCCATCCCGCTCCTTCAAGAGGCTATGCTTCACATTCTCCAGAGTAGGTTGAGTCGCCGTGCAAAGGAGGATGCTGCAATGGGCATCTTGTTTCAAGAAATTCAACGCCTCATTAAACAGGGATATGCAATGAATGGGAACCTTCTGTACTTCATCAAACACAATCACCGAATGACTCAAATTATGCAAACGACGAGTATTGCGGTTGCCTTTGGCATAAAAGACATTGAGAAATTGGACAAGGGTCGTAAAAATGATCGGGCTATCCCAGTTGTCGCGAGCAAGCCGGAGTTTCTCTTTGTCTGTAATGAGCCCGTCATCTGCTTCATCACCATCCTCCATATCTTTCTGTTCTTCCTCGATAACATTGGAGTGGTGTTCTAAAATATGTTCGCTATCTTGTAAGATCTTCCTGACCTCATCCGCGTTTTGTTCGATGATTGTCGTAAATGGCACGACATAAATGATCCTCTGTTTCTCGTACTTGCAGGCATGTCGAAGAGCATATCGCAGACTAGCCAGTGTCTTGCCTCCACCCGTGGGGATAGATAACGTATAAATGCCGGACGGACGTTCAGCAGCGAATACATCGCACTGTTCCGACATTTGGGCTCTTAGCACGTTGATCGGTTCGCTTGCATTACTTTTATCTTTTAATTTAGTCAGATGATTCATTAAACGACGATAGTAGGTTTCAAATAATTGAAGATGCTGGTTGGACTCCGCTACCTCAACCTGTTCTTCAAAACAACGTGTGTCGGTCCGATCCGCATCAATTAAACAGCTGAAAATATACTTTGTAACAAAGAAACTTTGTGCAGGCGTGCGATCCCAAAATTGTTCCAGTTCATTTACGGCAGCTTGAATATAACGAATAAGCTCTTCCTCGGACATCGTGTCCTGAAAAAAACGTTCAACAGCCAAATCGTATTCAGGAAGGTCCGTATCATGTACTCTTCTTAAGTAGTCAGATTTGATTTCAGGTGAGAGATAGTCTTGGAGGTTAGAGTGATGAGATATGATAGCATTGCCGACGATTTCAGCTAATAGCTTCTCTAGGAAGGTACTTTCTTTATGATGGAGCAGCGAAAACAGTAATCTGCCTCCAGCTGTAGAGTGATCAACCTCACCGCGCTTCGGTTGAGGCCATTCAGGGTGAAAGGCAACGACGTCTATATATTCTTGGAACTTATCGCTATATTTCCCCAGATCGTGAAGCAAACCGGCTAACCCTGCGACATGTTTCAGACCCAACTTTGCCCCGAATTGTTCCGCCAGTCGTTGCACTCCAAGTAAGTGTGCTTTTAACGGTTGGATTTCTTTATCACGTTCTCGTACATGAGCAATAAACACAAGCACATCTCCTCGTACATGATCATATACAATCTAGTTCTATTTTACCGCATTGATTGTCATATTTCACCAATATTCGGGCAAAAAGTACTATGATTACAAATAAAGGAGAAGTTGAATTGATAGAATGTGGAGAATAAGAAAGAAGCTGTTTGTCTCGGGGAGGAATGTTCGTATTCCATGAAGGACAAGCTGGGATTAGGGAAAGCTTGGTGACCGCTCTCCGGTGGATACCGGGAATCGATTTTGCTTAATATACCTCTTTTCTTACTGTCTGTTTGACGAAAAAGGTGACCTCCACACCATATAGAGTGCCGACAAGGAGTGCAAGACCGTCGATCTAACGCTCACCCCATTTCAATTCCACGCACTCATATAGAGTGCGACGCTGCCCGTTGTCGGCAGATCCGTAATACTTGAGCAAATTTCAATTTATGCACTCACAAGGAATACGGCGGCGTGCTGGGCATTGATTCAGGATCCTGATGCACTTTCAATCCACGCACTCTTATAGAGTGCGACAGAGGCCTATTTTATTTTTCATCACATTTTTGCAGATTTCAATCCACGCACTCATATAGAGTGCGACGAGCAGTTGCAACGAGAGGTGCAACGCGAGGAAAGAATTTCAATCCACGCACTCATATAGAGTGCGACTAAAGAGCCTCTCCTATATCGCATATACCGCCGGAATTTCAATCCACGCACTCATATAGAGTGCGACATAGCGAGCCAGGCGCGGCATGTCGCGTTCGGGCGATTTCAATCCACGCACTCATATAGAGTGCGACGACAAGTCTTGCTGCGACCACCCGATGCTTCGCAATTTCAATCCACGCACTCATATAGAGTGCGACTGCAAACTGAAGTTTTACAACGGCTAACAAGAGTGATTTCAATCCACGTACTCATATAGAGTGCGACGAAAGGAGGGGGAGCGATGATTCAGCGGTATCGAGAATTTCAATCCACGCACTCATATAGAGTGCGACCGCGTGCGTTGATAATCGCGTGCAAGTCCGCCCGATTTCAATCCACGCACTCATATAGAGTGCGACGCTCCGGCCACCCAGGCGACCGCTTGTGCCGCTGTGAATTTCAATCCACGCACTCATATAGAGTGCGACTGGTAATGCTTTTCAAGGGCCCCGTCATGGCATCATTTCAATCCACGCACTCATATAGAGTGCGACTTCCTTCTCGAGCTCAGGCTTTGGAGCCACTCGCTTATTTCAATCCACGCACTCATATAGAGTGCGACGGTAAGCCGACACAGTCCGTTATGGACGCGATCAAAATTTCAATCCACGCACTCATATAGAGTGCGACAAGAGTATCGTGCGTGAGTACATGGTCTGGCTATCAATTTCAATCCACGCACTCATATAGAGTGCGACGCATGTCGTAGCCACGAGCCTCGATCACTTTTTATTTCAATCCACGCACTCATATAGAGTGCGACGGGGTTTGGTTATTTTGACGGGAAATATATCATCATTTCAATCCACGCACTCATATAGAGTGCGACCTATATCGATTACCTGCAGCTGATCGAAACAGAGAAATTTCAATCCACGCACTCATATAGAGTGCGACCCGGTTTTCTCCAGTTTACATCAGTTTACAAGGAGATTTCAATCCACGCACTCATATAGAGTGCGACTTAGATGTCGAGCTGCACGAGGTCATTCGGAGACATTTCAATCCACGCACTCATATAGAGTGCGACCCGGTCGGGAAGATCAGGCGTTTCTCCTTTTTGTATTTCAATCCACGCACTCATATAGAGTGCGACTATGGATGGAAAGCTGCTAGGGCTTGGTCTAGGATTTCAATCCACGCACTCATATAGAGTGCGACCGTACCTGATCTACAATCCAGATCATGACGAGCTGGAGATTTCAATCCACGCACTCATATAGAGTGCGACTGCGATTTCACGCATATTTTTTAACTATGAATTAACAATTTATGAAAATAATGCACGAAAATAGGCCGGTTTATTTAAATTTAATGGTAAAAATGGAAAAATAAAAAGAAATTTGTGGTGCGAACCTCCTAGGAAAATCATGTTCACTTCAGATTCGCACCAAGTTAATCACATTCATGACGAAATGCATAAAAAAATTTTTCACCACGAATCTCCTACTATTTCATTTTGAACTGCACATTACCAGTGAAATGCCCCTCTTCTGTAACATCCCATACGGCAGCTTCCATCAGGTAGATTCACATTACTTTTGGGTGGCCCTATTCATAAGTGAATTATAGCATGAAACCCTGTCTGTTAATCTGTCGTTTATCATGTTTGAGTCAAGGCGGCGACTAGACTAAACAAAGACCTGCAATATCAATAGAACAAATCTACACCCCCCTTCCCCAACACCGCCCTTTTGCAACAAATCCACGCAATTTGGGGCAACGCCTCTGTGGATTTTTTTCCTATGCAATAATTTGGGGAAAAGACACCTGCGATCTCACAGGAGGCATGCCGCATGGCTGGATTGACAAACCGCCGGCGCAAGCGAGTACACCGTCTGTGGATACCGCCGTCCCGGTCAAAGCCCTCCAGCTGGTCGTTGAGGAGACGAACGGGTCGCAGTTTTCTGAAGTAATTGAGATTCGAGTGTATGGGTAACCCCAGCATAAAAGAAACAACCAGTCCTTCACTGATAGGGCTGGTTGTTTTGTTACTACTATGACTTTATTGGTTTGCAAGATTGGGCGGTTCCGTATAATATAAAGTAATTAATAAAAGACATTTATTAAAGTTGGTGAACCTGCTCGTTATGAAGACTCCCCGCGCTAACAGCATTGAGGTCAAGAAGATCAATCGCAAAATTATCTACCAGTTCTTATACCGACATGATCCGATATCTATCCAGGAAATTGCGCATACCTTGAAGCTCTCGCTGCCAACCGTGACGCAGAACCTGAAGGAACTTCAGGAGCGGGACCTCGTCATCGAAACCGGGCTTTTCGAATCGACGGGCGGCCGAAAGGCCAAGGCGATCTCCTATAATCCCCTGGCCAAGTATGCTCTAGGACTAGACGTGACGCGCAATCACATCGGCATCGTTTTGATCGACCTTGGCGGGAACGTGATTCACCACGTGCGCCACACGTATCCGTTTGTGAACCAGCGGGTCTATTTCGAAGGAATTGGCCAACACGTGGAGCGATTCCTGGACGAATCCGGAGCCGACCGAGAGAAGCTGCTTGGCGTTGGCATTGCGCTGCCAGCTATTTTATCTCATGGCAATGAGACGGTTCAATACGCCTCTGTGATCGACTTTCAAGGAGGCAGCGTCCGCAGCTTTGAAGAGTTTATTCCTTATCCATGCGTTTTGATCAACGACGCCAATGCCGCAGGGATGGCCGAATTCTGGAACGAGGATGGCGTCGAAGACGTTGTCTATTTGTCCCTTAATAACAGTGTCGGCGGTTCAGTCATTATCGGTCAAAGCACCTATGCCGGGCAGAATCAACGAAGCAGCGAATTCGGGCATATGACGATCGTGCCGGACGGTCGAACCTGCTACTGCGGGCAGCGCGGCTGTGTAGATGCCTATTGCTCCGCAAAGATTCTGTCGGATAGCACAAACGGAAATATGGCAGAGTTTTTCCGTTTACTCCGGGAGAAAGCCCCCGTGCAACAAGCCCTTTGGGAGGAATATCTCTCTTATTTGGCTATCACGATAAATAATTTAAGAATGTTGTATGACTGCAACGTTATTGTCGGGGGCTATGTGGGGGCCTATATGGACGAGCACCTCGGCCAGCTTCAGGAGCTCCTGGCCCGCAGGAATACGTTTGAGCCGGATGGCACCTATTTGCAATGCTGCAAATATAAACTGGAGGCAACGGCCGTAGGCGCTGCCCTGCAGCTGGTGAAGAAATTTATCGAGGAGATTTGATAGGCCCCTCGTGGGCCGCAGCACAACGAAAAGGCGTACTCTTTCCCAATACTAGGGAAGCGTCCGCCTCTTTTACCATAAAAAGCTATAATTTTATCAATGCCTTCACGACCTCATTCTTGTTCTCGATGACGAAGTCAAACGCCTGCTTGCTGTCTTCAAATGCAAATTCGTGGGTAATCATCGGCTTCACATCAATCCGCCCGTCCGCCAGCGCTCCAATGGCTGGAGGGAACAAGTTGCGGTAACGGAACACCGATTCAATCCGGGCTTCCTTCAACAGGATCTGCATGAAGTCATATTCGATAATATCCTTCGGCGGGAACCCTACAAGCACAATTGATCCTCCCCGTTTGACGAGGTACGGTGTCTTCTTCATCGTTATCTCGCTTCCCGCCGTTTCGATCACAACATCCACGCCCTGTCCGTCCGTGCATGCCGCGACGACGGTAGCGACATCCTCCTGTCTTGCCTGGACGACCCGTGTAGCGCCCAACTTCTTGGCAAATTCCAGCCGATTCTCGATCACATCAACCACAATCGTCTCCAAGGCTCCGTAGGCACGACAGGCCAGCAGCGTCATGAGACCGATAGCGCCGGCACCCAAGATCACGACGCGGTCCCCTAGCTTTACATGTCCTTGGCTGGCTGCGTGTAATCCTACAGCTAACGGTTCTACAAGCGCACCTTCGCGTGTGCTGACCTGCTCCGGAAGCTTGAAAGCCATATCAGCTGGATAAGCGATATAGTCGGTCAGGCACCCGTGAATCGGCGGGGTGGCCAGGAAGCGTACATCCGGACACAGGTTGTAACGGCCGGATTTGCAGAACTCACATTGTCCGCAGGTGAGCCCCGGCTCCAGGGCAACCCGGTCGCCTACCTTCAAATGCCGGACCGCCGATCCGACCTCTGTGATCGTCCCCGCACATTCATGGCCGAGGATGAAATCCCCCTCAACCACGAAGCTGCCGATCCGTCCGCTTTCATAATAGTGGACATCGGAGCCGCAAATCCCCACGTATTCCAGTTTAACAAGCACCTCATGATCTTGCGGTACAGGGATATCTCTCGTTCGAAGCTCCATATCTCGAAGTCCTGTCATGTAGGCTACTCTGTTCAGCATGGTTTTCTCCTCCTAATAAGTTATAGAGTATTCCATCATTGAATTGCGCCGGCCTTCTTCAGCAGCTCAATGTACTCGTCGACATTCTCTTTGTTAATCAGCGGATTGCCGATATCCGTATCGATTTGCTTCTCTTCACCGGTTAGTAACTTATGGCTCGTATCGAGCAGCTTCTCCGCAAGCTCAAATGCGTTTTGCAGCGTTGTGGAAGTCATTTTCCCCTCTTTGATCAAAAGCACTGCCTCAGCCGTCCCGTCCACACCGTAAACCAACATATCTTTGTATTTCGGGTTATCCTTCACCACTTCGATGGCTCCGGCAGCCATATTGTCATTCATCGAGATGACGGCATCGATCTTGTCGTTAGCCTGCACCCAGTCCTCCATGTACCGCATGGCCTCGTCCTTGTTCCAGTTCGCGATCTGCTCACCGACAATCTGCACATCGGGGCGTTTATCGAAGAACTCTGCCTGCCAGCTTTTGCGACGCTCATCGGCATGGAAATTGCCAGATGGACCTTGAAGGACAACGACTTTGGCGTTCTGCGGCACCTGTTCAACGGCAACCCGGGCATTAACGGCCGCTTGCTCATAAGGCTGGGCATCTACCGATGAAGCCCCTTCGATCCCCGAAATCCGGGCATTTGTCGTAATCGCAAAGATCCCGGCCTGCACCACCTTCTCGACATAAGGCTGCTGGGCCTCACCATTGTTGGGCTGAACGATCACCAGGTCGTATTTGTTCGTAATCGCATTTTCGATTAACGAATTCTCTTTCTCGTCATTCGCCTCGCCGTCGAAGACATCCAGCTTGATATCTTCATATTTCTCAGTCTCCTCCTTGACCGCATTCGCCAGCCACGCTGCGAACGAATCGGATTGTGCCCGGGCAATATAGGCAACCTTGTAAGTTTTACCGGATGCCTCGCCGCTGGAGGAAGCGTTGGATGGAGATGGAGCTGCCCCATTGTTCGAGCTGCAGGCAGCTAAGATCAGAGCAAATAAACAGATCATTCCCGTGGAAAATCTAATTTTTCTCACATTGCATCCATCCTTTATCCTTAAATTTGAATTCCTTGGTTTCTTAAACTGAAGTGTTCTTCGATTGCTTCTGCCGGATCGCCTGGCGATTGTCCTCTACGCGGCCAAGCAGACTTCTTGTTTTCCGTTTCTTCGTTTGGATATCATAAATAACAGCTAAGGCAATGATCGCTCCACGAATAATTTGCTGCATGTAGGAATTTACACCGCTGAGGTTCATGATGTTGTCCAGGAAACCTACAATAAAAGCCCCTACCAGGGTTCCCCCAGCTGTACCAACGCCTCCCGAGAAGCTGGTGCCCCCGATAATAGCGGCGGTCAGAGCCGTAAATTCATAGTTGACTGCGCCATTGGGCAATCCTGCGTTCACCCTTGCCATGAACAGCACCCCAGCTATTCCGACAAAAATGCCATTGATGATAAAGGCGGTGTATTTGATCTTGTGTACGTTAATCCCGGAGGCAACCGCCGCCTCCTCATTGCCTCCCACAGCGTATACGGATCGACCAAATCGAGTATGGCTGAGCAAATACCAGGTCAGCACGCCAATTGCGGCTAGAAATATCACCGGAATCGGGATTCCCAGCAGCTTCCCTTGCCCAAGGACGACGAAGTCTCCCAGCTGGAGAATATTTTGACCTTTCGTATAGTGAAGGGCGACACCGCGAGCCATGGCCATCATCGCCAAAGTTGCGATAAACGGCGGCGCCTTGAACGTGCTGATCATCACTGCGTTGATTACGTTACATACGACGCCGGTCAATATGCCGACAAACACGGCCAAGAGCATCGAACCGGTCGATTTATATGCAGATACAGCGAAAACTCCGGATAATGCCAGTACAGAACCCGCGGACAGGTCCAACATACCGCAGATGATCAGGATCGTGGCACCAAATGCAAGAATTGTCGTCACCGCCAACTGAGTTGATACGTTCGTTAAGTTCGTAACGGAGAGAAAGTTTGGATTCGCGAACGTACAGATCAGAAACAGCACGAGCAGCACCAGGTAGATACTGTATTTCCGCTTGATTAATTGCCAGATATGAAGAGTGGCACCCATCTATTTCACCTCGCTGGTCATCATTCCAGTTGCATATCTCATAATGGTCTCCTGGGAAAAATCCTCGCGGCCGAGCTCCCCCGTCACCTGACCTTGTGCCATCACATAAATTCGGTCGCACATCCCGATCAACTCCGGCAACTCGGAGGAGACCATGAGAATCGCTTTGCCCTGTTCGGCCAGTTCACCGATCAGCTTGTAAATTTCGTATTTCGCCCCGACATCGATCCCCCGGGTTGGTTCGTCCAGGATCAGGATATCCGGTTGGAGCAGCATCCACCTGCTAAGCAGTACCTTCTGTTGATTCCCGCCGCTGAGTGACGCAATAGGCGTTTCCAAAGAGGGGGTTTTCACTCTCATCTTGTCGAACATCCCCTTGACCAGCTCCTGCTCTCTCTTCGGACGGTGCCGTAACCCGTAAAACACCTGCCCCAATACGGACAGCGTTGTATTCTCCCGTACGGAACGAACAGGAATAATCCCGTACCTCCGCCGATCCTCCGAAAGCATGATCATCCCTTTCTCTAAACTGCCTTGCACAGTGGGCTTGATCACACCCTCATCCTTAATCCGGATCGTGCCGGAGGTTAACGGATCAAGACCAAACAGGGATCGCATCACCTCTGTCCGTCCCGCTCCCATCAGCCCCGCGAAACCAATGATTTCGCCTCTCCGTGCGGAGAAGCTTACATCGCGAAATACCCCCTTACGAGATAGTCCATCGACTCGGAGAATTTCCTCCCCGATCTCCGCCTTCACCTTCGGGTACGTATCCTTCAGCTGACGTCCGACCATCAAGCTGATCACGGTCTCAATATCCAGCTCCTCCTTGGGTCTGCTATCCACTACAGTCCCGTCTCGGAACACGGTGATTTCATCAGCAATCTGAAAAATCTCGTCCAGCTTATGCGAGATGTAAATGATGCTAACGCCTCTGGCTTTGAGCTCACGAATCTTAGCAAACAGCCGGTCGACCTCCTTTTGCGTGATGGCCGACGTCGGTTCGTCCATAATGATGAGCTCCGCTTGATTTGATACCGCTTTCATAATTTCTAGCATCTGAATGTCCGAGACCGTCAAGTCCTTAAGCAGCGTTTTCGGGTCGTACGGCAGCTGCTCCGCTTGCAGTAATTGCAGGGTTTGCCGGGTCACTTCTTTCCAGTTGACCTTCCCCCATCGATTGACCGGCAGCCTTCCCAGGAATAGATTTTCCTCCACGGACATCTCCGCCACATAATTCAACTCCTGGAAGATCATCGATATCCCTAGTTGGCGCGCTTGCAGCGGACTGCCAATTTTCACAAGCTTCCCATCCAGATAAATCTCACCCGCATCCGGCTGGTACACACCGTTGATGATCTTCATTAAAGTGGATTTCCCCGCTCCGTTCTCGCCGCAAAGGACATGCACCGTCCCCTTCTTGACGGAAAAATCGATCTTATTCAGCGCTTTGACCCCGGGAAATGACTTTTCAATTTGAGATACCCTAAGCTTAATGGGTTCTCCCATACTCTCCCTCCCTGCTTCTTCATTTTTGCGGTTTCTCCACGTTTGCTATCCTTATTTCTTTTGAACTTCATTTTAGATAATACTTTTTTAAATGCTTTTAATAAAAGTATATTGATAATCTATTGGTTGTCAATACATCAAAATGGTGTTTTAAGAAAAAAACCATCAGAGAGATTACCCTGATGGTTAATTTTAGGGGGATATTTCATCTTCTACAAATTTCTAACTATGGTTACCTCACTTCGATATATCCAAAAATCCCTCCCCAAACACATCCCGCACGTCGTGGATTGTCAGGAATGCGGAGGGGTCGATGGAGCGGACGATTTTTTTCAAGGTGGATACCTCTTGCTTGCTGATAACAATATAAAGGACCTCCTTCGGGTTCTTCGTATAGTAGCCATGACCCGACAGGACGGTTACGCCGCGGTCCATTTCGGTGATGACCATTTCGGCGATGTCATTCTGCTTCTCGGAAATGATGGTGACGGCTTTCTTGGGATTGAGACCTTCGATCATGAAGTCCATCACCTTCGTGCCTACATATAAGATAACGATCGTCAGCATCAGCTTTTCCGCGCCAATGATGAAATAAGAAGAGAACGCCACGATCAGGTCAAAAAACAACAGCGCGTAACTGATATTCCAATCCAGATATTTATTGGCGATCCGAGCCAGAATGACGGTTCCCGCCGTTGTCCCGCCGACCCGTACGATCAGACCGATGCCAACTCCCACGATCACGCCGGCGAACACTGCATTGATGGTTGGCTCGTGCGAATCGATCCGCCAGCTCTCCGTCAAATGCAGGAACAACGAGTTGAACGCCACCGCAATGATCGTATAGATCGTCGTCCGCCGATCCAGAAATTTGTACCCGACAATCAGCAGCACCCCGTTGATCACGATATTCACCAGCGACGGCGACCACTGGAACAGGTAGTACAAAATGATCGTGACCCCCGTAACGCCTCCCTCACCGAAGTCGTTCGGAATAATAAACAAATTGACGGCCAACGCAAATAAAAAAGCCCCAACAATTAAAACCGCGATATCCGCGATATACTTCTTCATCTTCATCCTAACTTTAAACCTCTCTCCACCATGTTTCTGCCATAACAACCAGAACATCGTAGCGATTCGGATTTCGAAAGTCAAGATGACTTTAACACTTTATTTCTCTAGTCCGCTCGCGTGAATGCCTCCTGTGCGGCCGCTTGGAAGTTCCCCCTCTGCTACACCCACAAGCCATAAACGTCAGGGGAAAATAGGCCAGCATTGAAATGAAAAAGACACCCATCCTAGAGCTCGCTCGGCTTATTGCGGCCATGTCAATCCAATTTATATAAAAAAAGTACGATATCCTCTTTAATTTCGAGAAAGCCGAGGCTGCCGGCGGGATGGTATGATTTGTGGCAGGAAAGGAGGAGCCTTCCAATAAAAAATGAAAGCGCTTAACAAAACTATTCCAAGACAAAGGGGAGTGAGTCAATGAATCAAACGATGAAACGTATCTTCATGCTGCTGATCGCCGCTGTTTTACTGCTGCCTGCAGGATGGCCGGCCAAGGTCACGAAGGCCGAAACCTCGGCTTCGGACGGCACGGTGACGGTGTATCATGAGGACTTCGCGAGTGGAATTGGCAAAGCGGTTCAATCGGGGGGCGCGACCCTGACAAAGGTATCCGGCAAGGTGTTTAACGGCAACGAGGACGGAGGCGCCCTCTATGTCAGCAATCGGGTCAACAACTGGGACGCCGCCGATTTCCGGTTTAGCGACATCGGCCTGACGAACGGCAAGACCTATACGGCCCACGTTACCATCTTCGTAGACGCTGACGTTAGTTTGCCAGCCGGCGCGAAAGCCGCTCTCCAAACCGTAGACAGCTATGGCAATTATGCCGAGACCGACTATGTCGCGGGGCAAGCGGTGACGCTGACGAAGGAATTCACCGTGGATACGAGCGTGGACAAGGCGCTGCGCATTAACTCCAACGCAGCTGGCGCTGCGGTTCCTTATTACATCGGAGACATTCGCATCACGGAAAAAGACGGCTCCGGCGGCGGCGAACAACCGCCAAGAGATCCGGCCTTGCCTTTCTCCACGATCACCTTTGAAGATCGGACCACCGGCGGCTTCACGGGCCGGGCGGGTACCGAAACGCTGACCGTGACGAACGAAGCGAATCATACGCCGGGCGGCGCCTATGCGCTGAAGGTAGAGGGCCGTACCAATACCTGGCACGGGCCGACGCTGCGCGTCGAGAAATACGTGGACCAAGGCGCCGAATACAAAATCTCGGCATGGGTGAAGCTGATCGATCCCGCCAGCTCGCAAATCCAGCTGTCCACGCAAATCGGTGATGGCAGCAGTGCGAATTACGTGGTTCTTTCCCCCAAGACCCTCAGCACCGGGGACGATTGGGTTCTGTTTGAAGGAACCTACCGTTATAACAGCGTGGGCGGCGAATATTTAACGATCTATGTCGAGAGTTCAAATAATGCGACCGCTTCTTTTTACATTGACGACGTCACCTTCGAACGCACCGGATCCGGTCCGATTGCGATCCAGAAGGATCTAGTCCCGATCAAAACGGCTTACCAAGACGACTTCTTGATCGGCAGCGCCATCTCGGCGGAGGATTTGGAAGGCGTGCGGCTGGAGTTGCTTAACATGCACCACAACGTCGCCACGGCCGGCAATGCGATGAAACCCGATGGCTTGCAGCCGACAAAAGGCAATTTCACCTTTACCGCGGCCGATGCCATGGTGGATCAAGTTCTTGCCGAAGGCATGCAAATGCATGGCCATGTATTAGTATGGCATCAGCAGTCGCCCGCCTGGATGAACACCACGACGGATGCGCAAGGCAACACGGTGCCCTTAAGCCGGGAAGAAGCCCTGGCCAACCTGCGCACCCATATTCAAACCGTCATGGAGCATTTCGGCGACCGGGTCATCTCCTGGGACGTCGTGAATGAAGCAATGAACGATAACCCGGGGAACCCGACGGATTGGCAAGCCTCCTTGCGGGAAACCCCATGGAAAACCGCGATCGGCGCCGATTATGTTGAGCAGGCGTTCCTCGCGGCTAGAGAAGTGCTCGACCACCATCCGGAATGGGATATCAAGCTGTATTACAATGATTACAACGAGGACAACCAAAACAAAGCCCAGGCCATCTATCACATGGTCAAAGCACTAAACGACAAATATGCGCTGACGCATCCCGGTAAACTCCTCATCGATGGCATCGGCATGCAGGGTCACTATAACGTTAACACGAATCCGGAGAATGTGCGGCTCTCCCTGGAACGCTTTATCTCCTTGGGTGTGGAAATCAGCATCACCGAGCTGGACATCCAAGCCGGCAGCAACTACGAGCTGTCCGAGAAGCTGGCTAATGCACAGGGGTATTTGTACGCGCAGTTGATGCAGATTTTCAAGGCCCATGCGGATCACATTGCGCGCGTGACCTTCTGGGGTCTGGATGACGGCACAAGCTGGCGCTCCTCGACCAACCCGTTGCTGTTCGACAAGAATCTGCAAGCCAAACCGGCTTATTACGGCGTGATTGATCCCGCCAAATTCATCGAAGAGCACCAGCCGGATGTGTCGGAGGCAAACCAGTCTACCGCCCTCTATGGTACGCCTGCCGTAGACGGAGCCGTGGACGCGGTTTGGAACCAAGCGCCGGCGATGCCGATCGATCGGTACCAGACGGCTTGGCAAGGCGCAACCGGTACGGCCAAAGCGCTCTGGGACGATCACAACCTGTACGTCCTGATCCAAGTGAGCGATGCGCAGCTGGATAAGAACAGCCCAAACCCATGGGAGCAGGACTCCGTCGAGGTGTTCCTGGACGAAAATAACGCCAAAACCTCGTTCTACCAATCCGATGATGGACAATACCGCGTGAACTACGCGAATGAGACCAGCTTTAATCCGGCGTCCATCGTTGAAGGCTTCGTATCGGCAGTCCGGGTCAACGGAACGAACTATACGGTGGAAATGAAGATCCCGCTGAAAACCATCACCCCGGCAAACGATGTAAAAATCGGCTTCGACGCGCAGATCAACGATGCCAAAGACGGCGCGCGCCAAAGTGTAGCCGCCTGGAACGACGCCACCGGCAACGGGTATCAGGACCCCTCCGTCTTCGGCGTGCTGACGCTGACGGGCAAAGGCCCTGTCGATACGACGCCGCCGGTCTTGAAGCTGACCGTTAGCCCGTCCGTCCTTTCCACGCCAAATCACAAGCTAGTTCCGATCAAGGTCACCTGGAAAGCCAGCGACAAAGGTTCCGGCATCGATACGATCAAGCTGGTATCCATCACCAGCAACGAGAGCGATAACGGGCTGGGCGACGGCGATACAGCAAACGACATCCAAGGCGCAGACTACGGGACAGCGGATCAAGAGTTCTTGCTTCGAGCCGAGCGTTCGGGCAAAGGGAACGGAAGAATCTACACCATCACCTACGAAGCAACCGACAAGGCTGGCAACAAGACGACGGCCCAAACCACAGTCAAAGTCCCGAAGGGGAAAAAATAACACCAAAAACGGCGGTGCAGGATTCCAACTCCTTGCACCGCCGTTTTTCAGACTCACCGCTGATTCGAAGCCCGCCAGGCGTCCAGCTGCTTCTGCACCTCGGCCCGGACCTCGTCCAGCCCCGCCTGCTTCAGCTCCTCGTTAAACTTCGGCAGCTCGGTGTCCACGTCCACGCTGCCGGTCATGAGGCTCGGATAGTATTTTTGCCACACCATCTTGATGTTCTGGATCTGGATCGGCATCATCGATAAATCCGGCGTAAACCCCAACGTGCTTGATTTCACGGCCCGGGCGTTCGAAGCGCGGAACTCCTCCCATTTGTTTAACGGCTCCGGATCTTCTCCGCCTCGCGTCTTAAGAATGAACCAGTTGCCTTGCGTATATGTCACGCCCGTATACCCCGGCAAAGCGCCCGGGATCGGGTTGCCGTCGGCATCCTTCCGGGGAATCAGCACGATTTGACCGTTCTTGTCTAGGGTGTAATGCACGCCTTCGATCCCATAGTTAAACAGGTTCCGCACCTCAGAATCGGTGTTCAGCAAATTCAGGAACTTAATACATTCAACCGGGTATTTCGTATCCGCGCTCACCGCCATAACGCCTCCCCGCACGTCTTCGGTCGTCACGACCTCCGTCGTTACGGGATGCGCCACCACTTTGTACCCGCGATCCTTGCTCCAGCTATGCTCGGACAAGGGGCCGCCGCTCGACGCTTTCCAGAACACCTTCTTCCCGCGCTCCAGCTCCTGGCTCTCCCGCAAGGCCGCATCCTCGTTGATGTAGCCAGCCTGATAATAACGTCGCAGCGTATCCATCACCTGACGGGCTTCCGCTGTTTCAAAGATGTTCACGACTTGAGGGTTTGGGTCTAAGGACCGCACCATCAACGGGAGCTCCTTGTCAATGACGTACTCATACCCATATAAAGCGAAGAAGTTATGGGAGTCCTTATCCAGCTCCATCGGCAAATACTCGGGTTCCTTCTGCTGAATCATCTGCAGCAACGGCTCCAGAGATTCCAACGTGTTGTACTTCGTAATATCGATGTTATACTTGCGGACCAGCTCTTCCGGATACATCCACTGTTGGCGCACCGCGAGTTCCTTGTTGGTCGGCACCCCGTAAATCCCCCCGTCGTCCATGCGCACCCCTTCCCAAAAGATCGGGTCGATCACATCATACATATCCTTGCCCGTACTGGACAGATAGTCATCCAGCCGCAGCCAGGCCCCGCGTTTGACATAAGTCGTGAATTCAGGGGCATAGGCGATGTCGAAGGGAGTCCCTGCCGATACCATCGTGTTCAGGCGGTTTTCGTATTCCTGCCATCCGACCTTGATATAGGTGATCGTGATGCCGATTTTCTTCGCCAACACTTCATTGATTTTGTCATTCACCTTCTCCAGATCCGGATCCGGCTCTCCAATCGTATAGTAAACCAGATTGACCATGTCCTTATGGGGCGCCGTATCCCCTTTATCCGAGAAAAGGGAACAGCCGACGGCAAACAAGGCCAACAAGCCGGCGACCACCGCGCATAGGGTCAGGCGACTGAACCAAGAGGGCTGCTGCATAACATCCTCCTTTCCGCTACGAGGAGCCTAGCTTTTTTTCCGCAGATCTGAAGGGGACATGCCAAAATATCCTTGAAACTGGGTATAAAAATAATTCAAATTCGGATACCCAACACGATGCGCAATGCTGGAGATTTTCTCGTTGGTGGTCAGGATCCGTTCCTTCGCTTGCAGCATCCGGTAAGCCATCAAATACTCTGAAAATTTCATGTGCGTTTCCTTTAGAAACAGCTGTCCCAGGTACGTGCTGTTCATGCGAAAACGCTCGGCCACCGACTTCAGTGTAATGTTCTGGGCGTATTCCGCCTTCACCATCAACAAAATGCGGTTGGTCAGCTTGGACAGCTCCTCGTAAGGAATCCCCAGGATCGGATCCGTGTTCAGGTCTTTCTTGTGGACCCCGTCCAATGCCCCGTTCAGGTCCTCCACAATGATCTTCTCAATCACCTTCTGCAGCTTGGAACGATCAACGGGTTTCAGCAGATAGTCCTTCACGCCGCAACGGATCGCCGCTTGAGCATATTCGAACTCGCTGTACCCGCTCATAATGATATATTTGGTTGGAAGACGCAGCTCATTGAGCTTTTGGATAATCTCATAACCGAGATCCGGGCCGATGCGTACATCGAAGATCGCGATATCCGGCATGATCTCTACGGATTTGGCGATCGCTTCTGCTCCCGTTTCGCACGTCTCGATCAGGTGGAAGCCGTACTCTTCCCAATTCAGGGTTCGCTTCATCCCCTCCAGAATCTGCGGTTCATCATCAACGATCAGAAGTTTGTACATCCTGCAGTCACCCCTTTGAGATGATCACGGTAATCTTGACTCCTGCTTCCTCGTTATTCTCGATTTCCATCCGAAAAGCGTCCCCATAGAAAAAGCTCAGCCGAGTATACACATTCCGCAGCCCAATGCTCCGAACAGGCGCATCATCTCTGCTGTAAAGACTGCCTCTTATTTCCTCCAAGCGCGCTTCAGGTATTCTTTTGCCATTATCCACAAACTCCAGAACGAAGCGACCGTCCTCCTCCCAGCCATTCACGACGAGCAAATTAAACTCACTGCTCGGATTAAAGCCATGAACGAAGAAGTTCTCCGCCAGCGGCTGCATCCAAAATTTCACCGTGGATATGGCCAACAGCGGCTCCTCCACATCAATTTGGTAATAGAACCTTCCCGGATACTTGAGCTCCATGATGCTCAGAAATTTCTGCAGTAACTCCAGCTCTTCGCCGATGGTAATAATATTATCTTTATGGACGATATCGCGGTACAAGGAGCCTAAGGTCGCGATAGCATCCGCGGTGTCCACGTCCCGGTGCAGCAAAGCAGTAGAGCGAATCGACTCCAGCGTATTATAGAGAAAATGCGGGTTGATCTGATGCTGAAGCGCTTTCATCTCGGTTTCCTGCTGCTTTAGCTTCAGCAAATATTCGGTGCGGATATGTTTGTCCAGCTCATGAACCATATCGTCCAATTCCCGGGCAATCATCCCGTACTCGTTGCGGCGATACCGGGCGGGGGAATTCGGTGTGAAATCCGCCGTTTTCACCCGTTTGATCGAATTTATAATGTGCCTCAAAAATCTGGCGTCATCCCGCATGTTGTAGCCGATGAGCAGCAGAACACTAATCATGGCCAGCAAGACACTGCCTACGATGGTGATCAGAATGCCCGCTTTCTGACGCATCAGGTGGGACAAATCTACAAGCATCACCAAACGGTAATCGAACTTCGTGGATTGGAAGTTCATGAAGAAGACATTTTTTAATCCGCCCAGGGAGGAAAATCCGCTGCTGCGTGTCTCTTCAGCGGCGCGCAGAACCATCTCCTTCGTTCCGTGATCCATCCCGGAGATCATGTACACTTCGCCCAAACTACTTACGGCGGCAGCGATGTCCAATTTATAACCAAGAATCTTCCGGAATAAGGGTTCACTGCCGATCAAGAAGCGAAATTCCCCAATCTGGCGAGAGATCTGGTTCGGATCGGACAGCTTCTTCCGGTACACAAAGCCCTTCTCTATCTTTTCACGAAAAATCTCATCCGTATTGGGAACGCCAAACCGGAAGCTAACATTGCCGCTGTCGCTAAACCGCACGATATTGGCACCGTTCTCGGTATGCAAGCTGACTTGCGTAAGATCCCCCTTCATCGAGCTGTATAAGAAGGCCCTCATATCTTCAGGGAAGGAGACCAGCGGCTCGTTATACAAGCTATATTCCAGCCTGCTCGTCAGGTACCCTTCCGCCGTGTTCCCCAGGAAATAACGGACATCCGTCATCAAGCGGTCATTGGAATAGATGCGCTGCATATACGCCTCAATGCGATCCGTATCATACTGCAGCTCACTCTCAACCCGACCAAAGGCGCTGACCGCCTCGTTTCGGGCACTCTCAATCCACTGATAGATGAGAACCGCACAGGTCATGAGACCAAGCACCAGACCGATCGTTACGACAAACACCGTATAGGCAATGAATTTGCTGCGATAGATTTTAATCTGCCAAAAGGAACCCATTCTCGCGCCTCCTTCACCGTTAATGTTGCGGCGCTGATTCCATTGCCCTCATCTATCCCCATTATATCATCATATGGGAAAGCCCGAACGGAGAATACCTCCTCCGTCCGGGCTAACTCAATCGGGCTTTATTTCTTATTGAAAGAAGGCATCGATTTGCTCTTGTGCAGCCTTCATGATGGTATCCATCCCGGCTTTCTTGAGTTCGTCAACAATCTTCGGTACCATCTTCTCCGGATCGGATGCACCAGTCAGCAACTCATAACGGTATTTATCCCACGTTGCTTTCACGTTCGCAACTTCCGTTTGCAGGTTGGTCGTGTCGAGCGAGAAGCCCAGCAAGGTCGAAGCCGTTGCTTGTTCGTTCAGCTTTTGAACTTGTTGCCATTGATCTTCTGGGGCCCCTTTGGTTGTCGCCATGTTGAAAAAGGTGCCTTGCGTATAGGCTGCCAGCGGCCAAGTATCCGAGATCCGTTCAACCACTTTCTCTCCGTCTACTTTCACGTAGTCTACGCCTTCTTCACCAAAGGCCAGCATGTTACGCAGCTTCGGATCGGTATTAACGAGCTCCAAGTATTTCAGAGCTTCCTTCTTATACTTCGAATTCGCCGAGATTCCGTTGAGGGAACCTTGAATCGTAGCCGTCGTGTAGAGCGGACCGTAAACCTGCGTCATATCGTACTTCTCAACGCCTTCGTTAATTTGCCAAGTGATATCCGCCCCTGGGAAGCCTTGAGCACTAAAGAATGGACGGCCTTTGTCGGCTTCAGGCTTGGTCGGAGCATCCGGATTGATAATGCCGTCTTTGTACCATTGGTGCAAAATCTTCAATTCATCCATGATATCCTGCTGTTCCAGCACGGAAACTACCTTGCGGGAAGCGTCATCCACCTTCACGCCAATCGGAGGGAAGCCCAGCGCAAGATCGTCATACCGGTTGAAGAATCCGTTAAACCCATCGCCTTGCGTCAACGGCAATGGATAGAAGCTCTTGCCTTCTCCCGCCTTCATATCGTGGAACGGTTTATCCAGATCCTTCAGCGTCTTGATGTTGTTTAAGTCGATGCCGTATTTCTCAACATATTTGTGGTCGAACACCCAGTATTGGGTCATCGAGGAGTCCTTATAGGTTGGCACGGCGTAGATCTTGCCGTCGACCTTCGTCCCATCCCATACCTTCTCCGGAATGAACTTGTACAACTCCGGCGTCTCGCTTTGCACCAGCTCAGTGATATCCGCCAGCGCTCCCATCGTCACTTGCTGATTGTATTTGGAGACGTTGGTAAACAGAATGTCGAAAGGTTCACCCGTATTTACAATCGTATTGATTTTGGTGTCCCATTCACCCCAGCTAGCTACCTTGATATCCACCTTCACGCCAATTTTCTCTGCGGTGTACTCATTCATCGCTTCGATGGCTTTCTCAAAGTTATCCGGAATTTGTCCGCCAATCGTCCACCACACCAAAGTCGGGATTTCCCCCGAATCTGTTGTCGTAGAGTTATCTGTAGAGGTGCTAGAAGAAGTGTCCGAAGTATTGCTTGCCGACAAAGAATTGGAGTTCGAACCGCCGCCGCAAGCCGCAAGAACGGACAATAGAAGCATCACAGCACATAGAGTAGAGATGAGCTTCAAAGACCTTTTCATAGATATTTCCTCCCTTTTGAATATGCTATATTCATAAACTGATACAAGCTCAGCTTATTTCGAATTAGCCTTTGACCGCGCCTACCGTCAAACCGGAAATGAAGTAGCGTTGGAAGAAAGGATACGCAAAGGCCACTGGAAGCACGATGACGATGGCCACCGCCATACGGGCTGACTCTTTAGGCATCGTTGCCACCAGCTCGGCGTAGCTGATCCCCAGACTTGAAGCATTTCGAGCCAGCGCGTCCACATTGCTCATCAGGTTGTTTAACAGCGCCTGCAAGGAATACAGGTCCTGATTGTTGATGTACAACATCGATTGGAACCAGTCATTCCAGTAACCAAAGCACAGGAACAATCCAATCGTAGCGATCACCGGCAACGAGATCGGCAGGATAATCGAGAAGAAGATCCGGAGCTGACCAGCCCCGTCGATTTCGGCGGATTCGATTAACCCGTCCGGGATCGTGCTTTTGAAGAACGTTTTACAAATGATGACGTTAAAGGAGGAGACCGCCAGGGGCAGGATCAACGCCCATACCGTATCTTTCAGCCCCAGCAGATTCGCATTGATATAGTAGCTGGAAACCAAGCCGCCGTTAAAGACCATCGGAATAAAAACGACCCAAGTCAGGAACCCCTTCAGCTTATAGTTCGGCCGGGAGAGAACGTACCCCATCGAGGTGGTGAGCAGAATTCCCAGCACGGTTCCGACGATCGTAACGAAGACGGAAATCCCTAGCGCCTGCAAAATGACCGTTCCTTGCTTGGCGATATAACCGTAAGCCTCTCCCGAGAACGCCGTTGGGATCAGGTGATAACCGTTCTCCCGGATCGATTGCTCACTGGACAGCGAGATGGACAACACCACCAGCATCGGCACGACGCAAATCAAAGCCAGGAAGAAGAAGAGGAGATGAAGGAGCACGTTCACCACTTTACTTGGACGATTAAATCGGTCCAGGCCGCTTTCATACACCGTTCTTGCTGCCATATCTGCACCTCCTTAAATCATCGCGCTGTTGGGATCGATTTTGCGAACCGTCCAGTTCGCGGCCAGAATCATCAGACAGCCCAGAACCGACTGCACGAAGGCTGCTGCCGAGGCCATGCCAACGGTTGCGGTTTTCAGCTGCTTGTAAACCATTACATCAATGGTCGTGGTCACATTAAACAGGGAATTGGAATCCCGCGGCACCTGGAAGAACAGCCCGAAATCGGTATAGAAAATACGTCCCACCGCCAGGATGAACATCATCACGATGACCAGCTTCATCAAGGGCAGCGTAATGAACCGAGTCTGTTGCCAAAGGGTGGCGCCGTCGATTACGGCCGCTTCGTAGTAGGTTTTATCGATACCAGCGATGGTCGCTAAATACACAACCATGCCGTACCCGAGTCCCTTCCAAACATTCATAAAGATCAAGAAGTAAGGCCAATATTTCGGTTCCATGTACCAGTTGATCGGCTCTACTCCCCAACCTGCCAGCATTTGATTGAGAATCCCTTTATCGAAGCTCAAGAACGCCCAGCCCACGGCCGAGACCACAACCCAGGAAAGAAAGTAAGGCAGGAACATCATTGTTTGGTAAGCCTTGCCTGCTCTGCGGTTATGGAGCATTCCGATCATTAACGCTAAGGCTACGGGGATCACAATCCCAAGAACGATAAAAATAATGTTGTAGCCGATCGTATTTCGGATAATGATCCAGGCATCGTTGGACTTGAATAAGAACTCAAAGTTCTTGAGGCCTGCCCATGGGCTCTTGAACACATTGCTCAGAAAACCGCCGGTGATTTTGAAGTTCTTAAAGGCGATGATGATCCCGAACATCGGCAGGAAGCTGAACAAGATGTACCATATCGTGGTTGGCAAAGCCAACAAAGTCAGCTCCGTGTCTTGCTTGCGCCAACGCGTTCGTAAGCGCTTTCCATTTATTTTCGAGTCCATACGCGGTCACCTCTTTCCACTTCAGCTTGTTTTGTTCTGGATACCCTCATTTTATTGGAAAGATAGCGCTTTCATCTAGACAACAAACTTGAGACTATAGTCAAAAAACGTTAGATTTGCACAGCAAGAAAGCCCGCTCAAAGAGCGGGCCTTATCCATAACGCAATATATTATTGATTGCGAATCAGGTAATCAAAAGCGCCTAAAGCTGCTGTCGCGCCAGATCCCATGGAAATGATGATTTGCTTGTAAGCCGAATTCGTGCAGTCACCGGCGGCAAATACGCCTGGAACGGTTGTAGCCCCACGGTTGTCCACAATGATCTCGCCCATCCGGGTGCGCTCCAGCGTGCCTTCCAGCCATTCGGTGTTCGGTACGAGACCGATTTGAACGAATACGCCTTCCAGCTCAAGATGCTTCTCTTCGCCGCTTTCCCGGTCGATGTAGGTCAGTCCGTTCACCTTGCTGTCGCCCGTGACTTCTTTCACTTGCGCGTTCTTGATCACAGTCGCATTCGGCAAGCTGTTCAGACGTTCCTGCAGAACCGAGTCCGCTTTCAGCTCAGACATGTATTCAAGCACAGTCACATGCGAGGCGATGCCCGCCAGGTCGATGGCTGCTTCTACGCCGGAGTTTCCTCCGCCTACAACGGCCACACGTTTGCCTGCGAACAGCGGACCGTCACAGTGCGGGCAATAAGCCACGCCCTTGTTCTTGAATTCCGCTTCGCCCGGTACATTCATATTGCGCCAACGTGCCCCCGTGGATACGATAACGGTCTTGCTCTTCAGCACGGCACCGTTCTCCAATTCCACTTCAATCAAGTCATTCTTGCGAAGACTCTTGGCCCGTTGCGACGTCATGATGTCGATGTTATATTCCTTCGCATGTTCTTCCAAGCTTACTGCCAGCTTCGGCCCTTCGGTATATTTCGTGCCGATCAGGTTCTCAATCCCCAGGGTATCGTTGACTTGGCCGCCGAAGCGTTCTGCCACGATCCCTGTACGGATGCCTTTGCGTGCAGCATAAATCGCTGCGCTGGCACCGGCAGGTCCGCCCCCGATCACAAGCACATCGAATGGTTCTTTGCCTTCAAACGCCGACGTGTCCGAGGCACCCAATTTCGCCAAAATATCCTCGACGGACATCCGGCCATTGCCAAACAACTCGCCGTTCAAGAATACCGTAGGCACTGCCATAATCTCTTTGCTCTCGACTTCATCCTTATAAGCCGCGCCGTCGATCATGGTATGGGAAATGCCAGGATTTAGTACGCTCATCAGGTTCAACGCCTGAACCACGTCCGGGCAGTTGTGGCAAGACAAGCTCACATAGGTTTCAAAGCGGTATTCGCCTTTAATCGCTTTGATTTGATCAATGATATGTTGTTCCACCTTCGGTGGTCTTCCGCTGACTTGCAACAAAGCCAGTACCAGGGAAGTAAACTCATGGCCCAGAGGAACACCGGCAAAGGTGATGCCGGTGTCTTCCCCAACGCGATTTACGCTGAAGCTTGGGGTTCTGGGTAAACTCGTTTGCTCGACGGTAATTTTATCCGACATGCTGGACAACTCGTTGACGAGGTCCATCATCTCGTTCGAAACCGTATCGGTTCCGGCACTGACTTTCAGCAGAACATTCCCTTCCAGAAGCTGAAGATATTGCTCTAATTGTTGTTTAATGTCTGCATCCAGTTTCATAATGGTTCTCCTTAGATTTTGCCAACCAAGTCAAGGCTTGGTTTCAAAGTAGCGGCGCCCTCTTTCCATTTTGCCGGGCACACTTCGCCTGGATGGTTGTGAACGTATTGAGCCGCTTTGATCTTGTCGATCAGCGTGCTTGCGTCACGTCCGATGCCACCAGCTGTAATTTCAATCGCTTGAATCACGCCGTTCGGGTCGATAATAAAGGTAGCGCGGTCAGCTACGCCTTCTTCTTCGATCAATACATCGAAGTTACGGGAAATCGTGTGAGTTGGGTCACCGATCATGATGTAAGTAACCTTGCCGATCGCTTCGGAGCTGTCATGCCATGCTTTGTGCACGAAGTGGGAGTCCGTGGAAACGGAATATACTTCAACGCCAAGCTCCTTCAGAGCAGCGTAGTGATCTTGCAAGTCTTCCAGCTCAGTTGGGCATACGAAAGTGAAGTCCGCTGGATAGAAGCAAACAACGCTCCATTTTCCTTTGAAATCTGCGTCGGAAACCTCGATGAATTTCCCGTTGTGATAGGCTTGAGCTTTAAAAGGCAATACTTCTTTTCCAATCAACGACATGATTTGAACTCTCCTTTTATCTTTTTGTTTTCTACTAGTTATTTATATTAATTATTATATGCTAATGATTCTCACTGTCAATTCAGTTCATCAAGTCTTCATAATTAATATACCCGGAATAGCCGAATATAACCCTTAGGCCGACAGACGTGCATGATCCCCCATCGCCAATCGTTTTGATAACACAATACTGATTTCCACCCAGGGCCGCGAAATCCTTTCTTTCCGACTATAGATTTATTTAATGAGATCTTGGTTTGATCCTGGAACAGCATAAAGCTATCAAAATATGAAAACCAAGCTTGATTGGACGGGGAATGGAACGCAGCTTCTCTTTAAAATAGTCCAGCGCCGGGCGATTACCCCGTCTTGAGTTGCACTCGCCGCAGGAGGCGATGAGGTTCCGCGGCAGATCCGAACCGCCCTTGCTTGAAGGAATCAGATGATCCACCGTTGTTGCAGGCTGCCCGCACCATAGGCAGGTGTAACGGTCTCTTTTCAGGGCGAGTTTACGATATTTCCGGAACAAAAAAGGGTTGTATAACAACTGAATGGTCTGCTCATCGATCCAGACGGCACGCGACCGATTCACCTCCCGCCAAGCTCGGTCCAGTGTACAAGGGGTTAATTCCTGGCCATCCGTATTTAGTACCGTAATCATCACCAGCTCCTCCTTAACGATAAGATCTCTCCGACAGAGCCAGGCATTCCCTCATCCCCTTGGAACTTCGTTCCAAAGAAAAAAGCACCCCTGCGGGTGCTATACATCAAGCGATTTCCTTTAATCGTCATCCGGCAAGCTCTCGACTGCCGTAAAGAAAACATCGAGCAGTTCCATACCAAAGTTCGCTTTAACGTATTCAGAGATTCGGTCCAGCTCTTCCCGGCTGTCGTATTCCAGGCAGGGTCGCCCTTCGCTCCACAACACCCGGCATGTAAATAAACTCTGAACCTTTTCAATGACTACGTCTTGATCTACGGGTCCCTGATGAACAGCCATGCTACTTGCCCCTTTTTAACCAATGTGATTCCTTTGGTGTGTGCCACTTCATTATTATCTAAAATTTTAACGACTGTCATCTATGACAATCCTCACATGGTCGAAAGGCGCTTAGGGTGTACCTTGAAGCATCGTCTCCTGCTCAACCGGCTCTACCTGATCTTCTCCCTCGAAATTCTCATCCGGCTGGTAGTATTCCCTGAGCTCATCCTCGGCGGTTCCCTCCGCTAACGGCACGCAATGTCGATAGGCGGCACGGCTGATCACGTGGGCAGACACCGGGGCTGTCAGAAAGACAAAGAAGATCCCCAAGATCAGGCGAATACTGAAGTAGCCATCGGTAATGATGAAATACAACAAAGTGCCAACCATCGCGCACAGCACGCCTAGCGTCGAACTCTTCGAGGCGGCATGAGATCTTGTGTACACATCAGGCAACCGTAAATTGCCAATCGCACTGATCAAGCTAAAGACAGCACCCGCGAGGATCAGAATCGCACCAACAACTTCACCGCTTCCGCTCAATGACCGCACCCCTTTCCATAAACCGGGCAAACGCCACCGTTCCAATGAAGGATAAGATCCCAATCAGCAAAAGAAGATCAAAGAAGGCATGAGTATGCAGCAATACCGAGAACACGGCGATACTCGAAATTAAATTGATGCCGATGGAATCCAGCGCCATGACCCGGTCCGCACTGGACGGACCTTTGACGACACGGTACAAGTTAGCTAAGATCGCCGCCAGCAACAAACATAAAGCGATGATCAAGATCGTATTAAAAATCATTTTCGAGTCACATCCTTTATCGCTTTCTCGAACACGGCTTTTGACTTCAGAACGGAATCCTTCGACTCCGGCATATTCAGTCCATGTATATATAATGTCTTCGCATCCGGGGTAATCTCCATTACGACGGAGCCCGGCGTCAGGCAAATCAGCAAGGACAACAGGGTCACTTCCAGATCCCCTTCCAAATCCGTCTCCACCTTGAAAATCCCGGGCTTCACATCGACTTTGGGACGAAGCACGTGCTTCATGACCGTCATCGACGAGATAATCAACTCATGAATGAAGATAATGAGCAGCTTCCCTACCGCCGCCAACGTAAATAGATAGAACGGCTTATTAAAGAAGCGACGTATGCAAAATAGAATAAACATACCGACGAAATAACCGCCAATAAAGTTGATGATGCTGGTTTCATCCTGTAGAAACATCCACAGGTAAGCTATAAAGATGTTGAGCAGCACCTGAATGGGCATGGCTGTCCCCCCTTTAGTCCATCACAGCATGGATATATCGATTTGGATCAAGCAATTCCTGTGCTGCTTGGGCCACATACCCAGCCGCCCCTTCAGCACCCAGCCCTAAAGCCAGGCTGGCAATGGTCAACAGTGCGATTGGAAGCAGGAGCCCCTGGGTCGTCCCCTTCTCATCATCTACGCTCAGAATGGTCTCGCCCCAAAAGACGCTCATGAACAATTTGATCATGGAATACAAGATAAACAAACTGGCGGCAAGCCCGATTCCCCCAAGCCAATAATCACCGGACTCGAAGGTTCCCTGAATCGTAAATACTTTACCGAGAAAGCCGCTGAGCGGCGGAATTCCAACCATAGATAACGCGGCGATCAGAAACATCCAACCTAATTGCGGGTGAAGCCGAATCAGACCACTGATGTCTTGTAACCTGCTGGTCCCCGTAAGATAGATCACCGTACCGCCGATGAGAAAGATCAAGGCCTTGATCAGAATATCGTGCAGTAAATAGTAGATGGAGCCCATCATGCCTTCCTGTGTCATCGAGACCAGGCCAAGCAGGATAAACCCAACGCTGATAATCACATTGTAGGTGATGATTTTCTTCAAATCCCCGAAGCCCACAGCTCCAAGTCCTCCAAGAATCATCGTTGCAGCCGCCAATATTCCAATAATTAAATGAGTGATCTGCGGTTCATGATAGAAGATGAGCGTAAACATCCGAAAGATCGCGTAGATCCCCACCTTGGTGAGCAGCGCCGCAAAGATGGCCGCAATGGCAGTAGGTGGAACGCTATACGAGCCTGGCAACCAGAAGAAGAGCAATAATCCGGCCTTTAATGCGAACACGATCAGGAACAGCAAGGCTACCGTGGTGATCAACCCGTCCTGGCCTACCTCTGCGATCCGAATGGATAAGTGAGCGAGGTTCAACGTGCCTGTGATCGAATATAAATAGGCGACCCCCATCAGGAAGAACGCAGAGGCGATAATGTTCGTGAAAATATATTTTAACGCCTCGCGAAACTGCTGCCGTGCCCCGCCCATCGTGATCAACACATACGAAGCGACGAGAAATACTTCGAAGAAGACATATAAGTTAAATAAGTCCCCTGTCAGAAACGAGCCGTTCACCCCTGTAATCAAGAACAAAAACAACGGATAAAAGTAAAGCTTCTCCTGTTTCCGTCCGATCGACGGGAAGGCATACAGCAAACAGCCAATCGAAACCACCGAGGTTGCGAGCAACAGCAACGCGCTGAACATATCACCGACGAAGCTAATGCCGTAAGGGGCTTCCCAGCCGCCTAGCTGCAACGTCTGAATACCACCCGCATTGATCTGGTGAATGAGTAGAATGGAAACCAAGCACGTTGCCAACAGGGCAAGCAAGCTAAGGATCCGCTGAAGCCGGAGGTTTTGCTGAAAAACAATGAGAACCATCCCCATCATCAGGGGAATAATCACCGGACCGATCAACCAGTTATTCATGCTCATGTCC
>NZ_JALXVO010000050.1:0-31033 GCF_025151705.1 Paenibacillus sp. p3-SID1389
ATTAGTGATGCTGATGCATCTACTATTTATTGAAGGGATTTTGCAATATCTTCGAGTTCTGTTTGTGAAAACGTTTTGTTGTGGCTTGAGGCAAAAATTGTAAATGAATATCCATCTTGCTTCCAATCTAAAATCTGAGTTAGTCCATTATCTAAATAATTTGACACAATGCTATTATCTAACTTACCTTGTTTAATTGTAAAATTCGAAGATATTGGAGTTATTTGGGCGTCAACTGTTCTTAATGTTAAATAGTCCTTGGTTTCATTATTGACGTAAGTAATTTCAAGGATATTATGATTCCCAATAGTTGAACTTTGGGCATAGGTCTCATCTACCGTAAATGGGAGCTTAGTTGGCTGTTTTTTAGAAAGATTGGTATTTTCAAGCGCAAATTTGGTAGATAAACTTTCACTAGTAGACATGAGGTTATTAGCAAGTGAATCTTTTGCTGCAAGGGAGGAATTTTTTACTGATAGCTGATTTGCTTGCGTATAAGTTCGGCATATAACCCCAGTACTTATACTGCATGTATTTGGTGGCATATTTTGGGTTTCGAGAGCGCTGACTGGTCTTCCATAATCTTGAGGATAGTATCCTGCTGTTTTATTAATACCTGTGGTTAATGTTGTGTAGTCTGTCAGATGGTATCCATAGTGGCTATTATCGGTAAAAAGAAGCTCATTATTAAAATTATCTGTTACCCAGTATGTTTTATAAATTGGATCTCCGCGTGTTACATCAGGTTTCCATGTAGTCATAATGAAATTCAAATGATATGCATCCGTAGCCTTCACATAATCTTCCATAGTATTTTTATAATATACTGTGGATGTTTGAATAGTCATCACATTCGAGCATTACTCGGATTTTCCAAGAGTTATGCTACAAAGTTTATCGGAGTCGCTTGCGAAGTTGTAAGACTAAAGATACTAAAAATAACGGAACAGGTAATTACAAAAGAAACCAAGGTTTTTTTACTAGTTTTCATGTTTTACCCTCCAAATGGTATTTTTGTAACAATACTATCCTCCTTTTCCTTTTTCTATTTAATATATTACCATAATTATGGATATAATGTAATATTATATATTTTCTGAATTTGTGTTACTATTTAATGTATACCTTAAATTCTTATAAAAGGAGTTTTTTTATGGCCATTGGAATAATTGTTATTTTGATTGTGTGTACTGCCCCTTATTTTTATAGAATGCGCCAACGGCTCCACAAGCTCGAAAAAGAAGTTGAAAAAATGAAAAACGATAACTTGTGACCAAGAGCCAAAGTGGAGAACTAACATTAAGTGTGTTGATCTTGGTAAAATAAATGGAGGGAGGAATAATAATGGCTAACGTAACGGGAAAAAGTGGAAAGGCAAGTTCAAAAGGCCTTTATGTGATTACAGTAATTGTCTTTGGGTTAATAGTATTGATAAGCGTGATTACGTACGTGAAGAGCGCAAAATCCACCGAACTGAAGGATCTCCCGAACTACACGGAAATCAAAGGCGACTACACGGCCGAGGGCTTGAAGTATAAGAAGCAACCGCACCTGGGCGATCCAAGCACCAAGGTGAAGGTGATCGAATTCGCCGATTTCAAATGTCCGGCCTGCAAGAAGTGGGAAGAAACCTACATGCCTCAGCTTCAAAAAGACTTCATCGATACCGGCAAAATCGAGTTGTTCTTTACCAACTACGCGTTCATCGACCGGGATTCGATTCATGGCAGCCAGCGCGTGCGAGGCGATCGCGGCGCAGAGTAATGAGAAGTTCTGGGAGTTCAAGCGTAAGCTGTATGAACACCAAGGCGATGAGACGAAAATTTGGGCGACACCTGACTTTTTGCTGGACTTCGTGAAGAAGAATATCGAGGGGATCGACTATGATCGGTTCGCGAAGGATTTAAAAGAATATACCTACATGCTGCCGGTCAAAGAAGATTTCAAAACAGTGGTTACTACGGGGTCAACGGAACCCCTCAATTCATGGTGAACGGGGAGCTGCTGCCAAGCGCTTCCTACGAGGAGTTGGCGGCGGCGATTGAGGCGGAGCTGGCGGAAACCGACTAATTCACGGACATAATTAGGATATTCATATTAAGTCTTATGAAAAGCGACGTTGAAGTCGCTTTTTTTCGTAGCCTTCGAGTTTTTAGATAGCCAAATCGATGGATTTCCCTTAGACCCTTCGCATTGCAAAGTATAAAAGTACCAATACCGATGAAAAGAAGATACATTAATACGTTTGGGATGATCCAGGCGATGCGAAGTTTGATGGTTTTGTTCAAGAACTCCACCTCCATGTAAAAACCATTAGTCCGGGCATGTAAACAGTAAGGATATAAATTCGTTATCTTACTTTTACCATGAATAGGTTGCGATGTCTCGAGGTATCTTAACGATAGCGTTACTTCCACATCCAAAGGACAGAAAATCTTTATGAGGAAATTTGGTGAAGATCAAAGGTCAAAGAAGGTCAAATCAAAAGTCAAGCCCTAAGCGACGAGGAAAAATTCGCGAAAATCGCCCGATACAAGGCTGTTTGGGCTAAAATCACTTTTGTCACTTTGGTCGTGGAAGCATATAATGAGGATGTAAGGTCAAATAAGGTCAAACTAAAGAAAGGGGAATGAATAATCATGTTTGATTTGATTCCTTTTGGCAGACACAGGGAAGATGCGTTTGGACAGTTGGCTAAAACGTTTAATGATGTGTTCAATGATGACTTTTTTGCACCGTTTAAAAATTCGCCGCTTTCTTTCAGAACGGACATCCGTGAAACGGATCAAGCGTATCTGGTTGAAGCGGAATTGCCTGGTTTCCGAAAAGAGGACATCGAGATCGACTATGCCGCACCTTACTTGACAATCAAAGCGGTTCGTAATGAAGACCACAACATGGAGGATACGAACCATCAAATCGTTCGGAAGGAACGCCGGCACGGCGAATACGTACGCAGATTCTACGTGCAGGACATTGCTGAAGAAGATATTCGCGCGTCCTTGAAGGATGGCGTTCTGAAGCTGGAGGTGCCGAAACGGCAACCGACCCGCTCCAAACGCATCCAAATTCAAGACGGCGATTAATATAAACAGGGGCTATCCCTCCAGCAAATTTGCTGGAGAGGATAGCCTCCTTTGTGTTACATAAATCATCAGTTTCGCTCATGACGAGATGCCGCAAGAGCGGCGGGATCAGCGGTGCGCTCGGCGGTGTATTGCACAGCAGTGTACTTGGCCTCCCCGTCGTCCCGGGCGCTGCCCCAAGAAGCGCCGTCAGCACTTGTGTCTGCGCCGGAACCAGTGTCCCCCGCTTCCACGCTTTCCGCCCTAACGGCGGAGATCTTAAACTCCGGCATTCGGCTGACGGGGTGCAGGGCGTCGTTCGTCAGCCGGTTCACAGCTAAGTCGCCGCCCCAATGGAACGGGACAAACATCGTGCGCGGATGGATGTCCGCCGTCACCTTGGCGGCGACCTCCAGCGACCCGCGCAGCGTGGTCAAGCGGGCCCGGCCGTTCGGCGAGGGCGCACAGCAGCCAGGCGTCCGGCAGCGCCGCGCCGGCTGGCTCAAACACCCGGGGCCGGCAGAACACCCGGCCCTCGAGGTTCGTCATCGTCTCTTCCACTTCGAGGAAGGACGTGCCGGGCAGCAGCCAATCCGCGTAGGCGGACGTCTCCGTCTCGAACAGGTCGACGACGACATGTACTGCAGCGTATGCTCCACGCCGTTCACCTGCTGCTCCAACCCCCGCGCGGTAAGAACCATTCCGCGCTTTGCCCCGGCGAATCCCCGAGCCACTTGACGGATCGTGTCCTAGGGGATCCCGGTACGTAGTCTGTGTGATGTTACGTCCAAAGCTGTCTTCTGCAA
The DNA here is from genome assembly GCF_025151705.1 of Paenibacillus sp. p3-SID1389. Classification (NCBI taxonomy): domain Bacteria; kingdom Bacillati; phylum Bacillota; class Bacilli; order Caryophanales; family Paenibacillaceae; genus Paenibacillus; species Paenibacillus sp. p3-SID1389. The sequence goes on from NZ_JALXVO010000050.1 coordinate 3,872, forward strand.
AAGCGGACTGCAGCACCTGAGCATCCTTCACTTGCACATCTGCCACGTAATAGGTGAGTTACAACCACTTCCACATGCTCGATCAAATAGCGGTCCACCAAACCATATAAAATCCCGCCAATGCCCCTAAAGAGGCACGAGGAAATAAATGGCCAGCTTCTTTTTCGAAGTGCGACGGCCGGCCCTCTTGAGATTTTCGCTCATGGGTCTTTCACTCCATTCCGTGTTGCATTGAGGTTCGCCTCAAGCCAAGATAGATAGGGCTTGGCAGCAGGCAAGACCATCATACGCCGCTAACCTGAATTGAAGCTTAATGTCCAAAGATGCCCAGCTCCCCCATTTCGGGTTACAATAGAAGAGACAGACAGGAATGACATTGATTATTCGGGAAAAAGAGGGAACCGCCTTGAGCCAAATTGCAAATTCTACCCAAGCTCCAACCGAACCGCAACCGGCGCAAACCTTAGAGCAAACTATTTCGGAGGTCGTCCGCGCGCAGCAGCAATTCGTCCGATCCGGTGCCACGCGGCCGGTAGAATTCAGGCTGCGTCAGCTGGAACGTCTGAAGACCGCGATTAAACGTTATGAAACGCGCATTTTGGAAGCGCTGCAGCGAGATTTGCGCAAGCCTGAATTTGAAGGCTACAGCACGGAAGTGGGTTATGCTTACGACAGCATCCGCTACGTGATGAAGCATCTGAGGCGTTGGGTCAAGCCGGAGCGGGTTCGAACTCCGCTGGCCCATATCGGCTCCAGCAGCTACATCTATCGGGAGCCTTACGGCTCGACCTTGATCATTGGCCCGTTTAACTATCCGTGTATGCTGGTGATCGACCCGTTGATCGGAGCGATTTCTGCGGGAAACGCCGCGATCGTGAAGCCTTCGGAGTATACCCCTCATGTCTCCAGGGTGATCGCCGAGATGCTTGGCGAATATTTTGAACCCGATTACATACGAGTCATAGAGGGAGGGCCGGAGGCGACGTCTGCGCTGATCCATGCGCCGCTGGATTTTATTTTTTTCACCGGAAGTATTCGGGTTGGAAAGATCGTCATGGCGGCCGCTGCGGAGCATTTGGTGCCGGTTATCCTGGAGCTTGGCGGGAAGAGTCCTTGCATCGTGGATCAAGAGGCGGACCTCGATCTGGCTGCGCAGCGTATCGTTTGGGGCAAGTTCCTAAATACAGGTCAGACCTGCGTGGCTCCGGACTATGTACTCGTTCACGAGTCGGTGCGAGCGGAGCTGGTTGCCAAAATGAAGGCGCAGATCAAAGCCTTCTACGGTGAGGATCCAAGGCAAAGCCCTGACTACGGGCGGATCGTAAATGAGCAGCAGTGGAGCCGACTGATGGGATTGCTTGAGCCGTCCAAAGTTGTGGTTGGCGGGGACGGAGACCGTGAGGATCTGTATTTGGGGCCAACGATTTTGGACAACGTCAGCTGGGAAGACTCCGTGATGCAGGAAGAGATTTTTGGACCGATTTTGCCGGTGCTGGACTATCGAGACCTAGATGTGGCGCTCCGGGAGATTGGTGAGCGGCCCAAGCCGCTGGCGTTGTACTTGTTTACGAGCAATGCCGCCACGGAACGGAAGGTGATGGAGTCCGTTTCATTTGGCGGAGGGTGCGTGAACGATACGGTCATGCATCTGGTGAGCCCGTATTTGCCCTTTGGCGGTGTCGGCTCTTCGGGGATGGGAGCCTACCACGGCCGTTACAGCTATGAAACCTTCTCTCATCGGAAAAGCGTGCTGAAAAAGTCAACGCGGGTGAACTTGAGCTTCATCTATCCGCCTTATACGGCTGGCAAGCTGAAGCTGATTCGACGTTTTTTCAAGTAGTATGCAGTCTCGGGAGTCAAATGGTATGAAAATTTCATGGGAGGGATGATCATGGAAATCAGTCCAAGCCGGAAATTTGCCTGGACCTGGCGGGTGAAGGAAGATCAACTGGAGGCTTACGTGGAGATGCATTTGAACCCTTGGCCCGAGGTGCTGGAGGAGCATCGCAAAGCGGGGATTCGCAATTATTCGATTTTTCAGCAGGGGAATCAGTTCTTCTATTGCTTTGAATGCGATGATCCGGACGCGGCGTTCAAGTACATTGCGGCCAGCGAGGTTTGCCAGCGGTGGAACGCGATTACGTCAGGCATGGTGGAGGGTTCGTTTGACTTTAATGAGCCGCAGCCGATCGTGCCGATGCGCGAGGTATTTTACTTGAAATAGAGACGAATCGGAGGGATTCTTGATCATGAAATATCGGACATTAGGAAAAACCGGTCTCAACGTTTCTGTGGTCGGCATTGGAACTTGGCAATTCGGTGGGGAGTGGGGTTTAAACTACACGCAAGCGGAAGTGGATGCGATCTTGGATCGGGGCCGGGAGCTGGGCATCAATCTGATCGATACGGCGGAATGTTATGGCGACCATTTGTCCGAATCGTTTATCGGGGATTATCTCAGCCGACGCAATCGGGAGGATTGGCTGATCGCCACGAAGTTCGGGCATCAATTTCATGAACGGTTTACGCGGACGGACTGTTTTGATGCCGCGGCGGTGCTGCAACAGCTGGACGCCTCGCTGAAAGCGCTGAAGACCGACTATATCGACCTGTACCAGTTTCATTCCGGCCCGGATGCGGCGTTTGATAATGATGAACTTTGGACGCTGCTGGATAAGCAAAAGCAAGCCGGGAAAATCCTCCATCTGGGCACGTCGATCGGCAGCAACGACAACCTGCATCAGACCGAAGCTTCAACGAAGGTAGGGGTGGAGGCGATTCAGGTGGTTTATAACCGGCTCGACCGCGTGCCGGAGAATCGGGTGTTCCCGTCCTGCGAGCGCCAGCAACTCGGTGTGCTTGCAAGAGTTCCTCTGGCGAGCGGTTATCTGAGCGGCAAGTATAAACCGGGCGCGGTGTTCAGCGAAACCGATGTACGCCATCGTCATGATCCGGAAAGCACCCGGCGCAAGCTGGAGGAAGTGGAAGAGATTCGGCGGAATGAAGTGCCGGAGGGTGTGGACATGGCTCAGTGGGCCTTGGCCTGGTGCCTGAAGAATCCTGTTGTCAGCACGGTGATTCCGGGCTGCAAGAACCCTGCGCAAGTGGAGGCTAATGCGGCTGCGGCGGAGCTGGAAATCTAAGAACCCCCATAAAGATCGATAAGCAGACAAAAAGTTTGCTTATCGGTCTTTTTTCATATTGACGATTGTCAAATTTAGGATTATTATGTAAACATATATTGGAAGTTTAGTAGGATATGGTGTTGCTTGATGTCATTGGATGTCGTTTGACTCCTCTGTTAGCCGAGAATCCTTTGGCTCGCAGAAGGTCGCGGAATTGGGGGGTGATAATTTTTTGATATCTACAACCACGATTCGCGCAGAACTGGAAGATTACATCAAGAGCGAAGGGACAACCCTGCACCGTTTCTCGGAATCCGCCGGGGTGAACGTCGGAACGTTAAGCGGAATTATTAACGGGAACCGGCCGATTGCCATCGGACAATTGGATCGGATTACGGCTGCGATGGGGTTGCCTGAAGGACACTTTTACGATTTATACGCAGATGAATGTTTTACTTCAACGGCTCCGCATTGGAGGAGGCTGCGGCCGTTCCTGCTGAGATGCGCCGAGTTGCAGAAGCATGACTGCATTAAACAGGTTCTAAACCGTTTGTTAGAGGATTTGAAACAAATCGCGGGCATTTTCGATACAGCCGAAATGATGTATGAACAAGGTTGGAAAGAGGCTGCGGTTATACTCTATGAAAGCGTTATCGAAAGTGAGCGATCTAGCCACTCCGAACGCTTGGCGATGAGTTACTACAGGTTGTTTAAAATTCATCGCATGGATAGTGACAAGGGTTTTAAGACTGCCATGCAATTTTTACCCTACAGACATCGATTGCCGGAAGTGTATGCGCTCGATGGATTACTAATGTTGGTCGAAGTTTATTCGCTTAAGTTTAATTGGTCTGAAGCCGAAGTTTACGCAGATGAACTTTGCCAATTAGCTAAAGCATTGTATGAAAAAAAAGTATGGAAATATAGTGATTTTAAGCCGCTCCGTCCTCTTGTTTATTATTATGGTAGAGGCTATCTTCTTAAAGCTGGCTCTTATGAATATAGAGGAATGTTTGAGGAATCAAAGAAATGGATTGCAGAATATGCGAATTTAAGTTGGTTTGATGCCGATGATGAAAACCAAACTGCCGTTATAGAACAATTTAAAATGTTTGCACAAGCCAATTATCTTTGCTTGGATATTAAAGCTGGGGATCGATCCAAAATTCCTGAGTATGTTCAATTCTTGGAAGAAGAGCCCGATGAACTTATTGAAGGTTTGATCACATTAGTTGAATCGGCCAATCGCCATCAGTTCTACATCGATGATATTCTTGATCGCTTTTCCGAAGAAATTGAAAAATACAGGTTGATTGGAAAAGATAAGTGGTTTTCAGAATCGGTAGTAAGTATGAATCGCTGTTCCGTTTTTTTCCAGAATTACGCAATTTATAATCTGAGGAAAGGGGATTATGAAGAAGGTATAAGGAGTTTACTGTATAGCTTGAAGATGGCAATTTCTTTGAATAACAAATCTTTGATCGTAAATTGCATGACTTTGTTTGAACTGAATCGCAAGTTTGTTACAGATGAGCAATATAAAAATTTTGAAGAACTATGTAGAAAGGTGTGGGAAAATGAAAAAGAAAATGTTCTCTACGGTTTCGGCTATGAAAATGCTTAGTTTGGTAGGTTTAGCTAGTGGTGCTGGTTTAATTGCAACATTGGCACACGGTTATTGGGGATAATATATTTCGTCTTGAACCATTCAAAAAAAGTAGGGATCAGTCCTTGGGACTGACCCTATTTTTATTGTATAGCGTATACAGAGACAGAGTGAGGAACATGCCAGGCCGTTCCATTTCAAAAAATGGAATTTTTTTTGTTTCTTGCATTAGGTCTCATTATGCAATATTTGGCAACCTCTTCTAATATGTTCCTAGGGTGATAGTGATGAACAATTCTGAAAAAATCAGATTTCGGATCGAATTGGAAAGACAAGAATTAAATCGGCTCGCACAGAGATACGGAATGCGCCATGCACGGGTTCTCCATCAGTCGGTTGTTCTTGACCGCTTGTTAAATAAATATAGCCAAGTCATATATTCCAATTACCGAAGAAGGAAGCCGATCGCGTAGATGCGGCTTCTTTTCTTTGTCCGTTGGCTAATTCCTTAATTCATAATCTTTTTGATTTCCTCGATAGACAATTGGGTCATATCCGCAATTTCTTCCAGAGTGAAGCCCTTGGATAACAACCTGCGCGCGATTTGCCGGCGTTCGATGAGGGTGCCTTGTTCGATCCCTTTTTCAAATCCTTTTTCGATCCCTTGTTCTATACCTTTCTCCAGGCCTTCTTCCAACCCTTTCTCATATCCTTGACGCATCCATGCGGGCATTAATTCCATGATCACTTCACTCTCCTTTGCATATTGTTTCGCCAGCTCCCGAAGCATTTCTTCATCCTGCCGGGGATCCGGCTCGAAATATAAATCGGCGATAGACATCACTAGCGCTAGACGGGCTTGATCCAGTCTTTGGCTGAGCTGCAGCAGCATGCGCAGATAGGCTAGACGGAGCTCCCGTTCCTCCCCTTTATTGTAGCCCATTTTAGCGAGTAATGCAGCAGCCACGGGGTTGTTGGAATCAATGAATCTGCGCCAGGGTTGGTTGATGAGCTCGACTTTCAGAAACCGAAATTGGAGGATATCCTCTCCCAGAATCGACATGTTTAAGGAATTTCGCTCATTTTTACTCTCTGCGGATGTAAAGATGGCGATAGGGATGATGAGCTGGTGCTCTTTCCGGTGCCGCTCAAAGAGCCGGCTGAAGTAGATAAACATCCGTTCGTGGAAGTCTGCTTGTCGGTACGATTGAGGCTCCAGATGGATGAGGATGAAGGCATCCGTACCGATATATTTGGTTTCCAGCAGGAGATCGAGCGTACGCGCTTCTTCTCCCACCACATCCACAAGCTGCTCTTGCATAAGGAAACGGGTTTGGCTGAAGTCCAGCTGCGATTCAAGTTCAGGAAAAAACAATGCGATAAATTCCGCGAAAAACGTATGCAACAGCTTTTTAAACGCTTCGTCATGAGGGATGATTTTCTTCCCATAGTTCCCGCTTTGCGATTCCTCACCGACTTGTTGGACTAAAGATGATGTTGATACCAACAACAGGTCACACTTCCTTTCCAAACGCAAAAAAGCACACTACGCGCGCCAAGATGGACAGATGCGTAAGTGTGCTTCACTTTGCTTAAGATTCAATTAAGCCTAGTTTATCCGAAATGGGTCGTTTTGGCAATTTTTATCACCTCTGTCCATTCTTAGCGGAAGGAAGTGACCAAGCTTTGCAGCAACGTACGTACATCGTACTGGTACTGATTGATAGGGACAATCGGCTTGTTCAGTCCCAACAGGCCATACACGGCCATACGGGCCGTCCGAACAGAGTATTCTTCAGTGAAGACAACGTCGTCCGGGATTTCGCAGAATTGACCGATAAACGCTAAGTTGGTGGAGCCGTCCGGGATGACCTTTGGCCGATCGCCGATCGCTCTAGGCATGAACTGCGAGGTGATGAACGGCATCATACATGGAATACAGTTGGCGGTGGAGAGATCGCTTCCATATCTTCTTGGAAGTGGAGATGGTGCAGCAACTCGGTGAGAATCTCCTCACCGGTACATTCGGACATTTTTTTAGGCACATAATCCCCAATGCCATCCGGGAATAATCCATAGCCCCAGAAGACCTTCACATGCTCCGGCTGATTACGGAAATGCGGCTGATGAGCCAGCACGATGGACATGAACCAGCTTGAATCTTTAAAGGTCACCAGTGCGCCGGTTCCCGCCTTGTTGCGGGAGAAAGCTTCCATCCGGTCAAAAAAGCGCGAGCCCTGACAAGTCACCGTAAACGACTCCCATTTGGACTCGTCGATATGGTCGGCGAAGACAGATGGACGTCCAAGGCCCGGTTTCTTGGCGGCAATCCGCTCCCATAACTGCCAAGAGCTGCCTTTGCCGTTCAGCTTCGGCGGGGTGTTCATGGAGCCCAGGCTGTAGCCCTCGGTCATCGAACCGTTGGTGACGATCACCAGATCCCCTTCTCCTAAATCCAGGACTCGGGGCTCTCCGTCTTTCAGATAGTGCATCCGCGTCACGGTGATTTCATCGCCTTCGCGGAAGTCCAGATCCGTAACTGTGCATTTCAGCGAAAAGTCTACGCCGTGCCCCTCCAAATATTTTTGCAGCGGGAGAATGACGGAGTCGTATTGGTTATAAGGTGTGCGGGTGACTCCCTCCAGCGTATGGACTCGCGGGAATTCATGCATAAACCGAAGCATGTATCTTTTGAACTCCACGGCGCTGTGCCAGGGCTGGAAGGCAAAGGTTGTTGCCCACATGTAGCAGAAATTTGTCTTAAAAAAATGCGGGCCAAACCAGTCATTGATTCGCGCGGTGCCCAGGTTCTCTTCCGGGGTCATGATCAGCTTGACCATCGCAAGCCGGTCCGCCATATCAAAGCCCATCGAGGTGACGTCCGCCACTTGGCCGTCTCGGTTTACTAACCTTGCGTTGGAATGGGTTGGGTGGGCGGTATCGAAAGCGATGATTTCATCTCGCACCGAGAGCTCCGGATGGTCTAAGGAAGGGATGGAGCGCAGTAAATCCCATGTATTTTCATAAGTCTCATCATTCAGCATTCGGCCGCCGCGGATCACATATCCGCGTTCACCGTCTCCGGCACCATCGTTGCTGCCGCCTAGCACCTTCATTTCCTCCAACACATGAATATGTTGGCCGGGAAAATCGCAGTCCTGAACCAGGAACGCGGCCCCCGCCAGTGAAGCGATCCCTCCGCCAACAAAATAAACGTGATGGGTGTGACGATCTGCAGACATAACTTTCACCTCCAAAGAATGTGATGAATGGAACAATTTCAATGTAATCTGTCTTGGGGGCGAGCGAAATCAACAATGCAGGGCGCCTGTATAAAAAAACGACACTCCCTAAGGAGTGTCTAGGATTCCGACGGAATCAGCCAGATTTCGCCTTGGTCAGATGGGAGCTAGACAAGGGAATCACCTGCTTTGTGGAAAAAATAGGTAGATCATCCTGTCTTTCATTATACTCCCGCTCAAGCTAGCCTTCAAAAAAATAACCTCCGCCAAATCGATAGCGGAGGTTTAGGAACATCAAGGTCCTGGGGTTAAGTCGTCTTCGACTTATTGTAAATATCGAAAGCGACGGCGAGAAGCAGGACCAGCCCTTTGATGCCTTGCTGCCAATCCACCCCAAGCCCGATCAGCGACATGCCATTGTTCATCACGCCCATGACCAGGCCGCCGATAATCGCGCCGATGACGGTACCGATGCCGCCGGAGGCAGAGGCGCCACCGATGAAGCAGGCCGCGATCGCGTCGAGCTCAAAGTTCGTCCCGGCCTTCGGCGTAGCCGAGTTGAGGCGGGCGGCAAAGATCAGGCCGGACAGTGCAGCCAGGGCGCCCATGTTGACGAAGACCCAGAACGTCACCTTTTTGGTTTTGACGCCGGAGAGTTTGGCGGCCTTCTCATTGCCTCCAAGCGCATAGATATGGCGGCCCGCCACCATTCGGTTCATAACGAACGAATAAATGACGATCAGGAAGAACAGGATGATCAAGATGTTCGGCAGCCCGTTGTAGGTTGCCAGCACAAAGGTAAATATGTTGATGATGGCAACGAGCAGTACGAGCTTCGTGACGAACACCCAAATCGGCGCGACCTCAAACTGATATTTGAGCTGGGTTCGCCGCTCCTTCCATTCCTGCCAAATGAGGAGAAGGGAGAGCGCCAGACCAAGCAGAATCGTCAGGATATGAAGGCTGCTGCCGCCAAACCAGTCGGGAATGAAGCCGGAACTTATGCGTTGGAACGATTTCGGGAATGGTGCGATCGACTGGCCGCCAAGCACGATCATCGTCAAGCCCCGGAACAGCAGCATCCCGGCTAATGTGACGATAAAGGCGGGGATTTTTACGTAAGCGACCCAAAATCCTTGCCAGGCACCGATCAGCCCGCCGATCACCAGTGAAATGATAATGGTAAGAAACGTTGGCAACTGAAAATCCACCAACATGATGGCAGCCAAAGCCCCGATAAAGGCGGCGATGGAGCCGACGGACAAATCGATATGTCCAGTGATGATCACAAGCACCATCCCGATGGCCAGCACCAAAATGTAGCTGTTTTGCAAGATCAGATTCGTAATGTTGAGCGGTTTGAGTAAGATGCCGCCCGTCAAAATTTGAAACAAGATGGTGATGAAGATTAAGGCGATAATCATGCCGTACTGACGTATGTTTTTTCGAAAAAGTTCGCTAACCGCTTGCATCGGTCTACCCCCTGCCTCGAGTCATGGATTTCATCAATACTTCCTGGGTGGCGTCCTCGCGTAGCACTTCCCCGGTGATCCGGCCTTCGCTCATGACGTAGATGCGGTCGCACATCCCGAGAATCTCCGGGAGCTCCGAGGAGATGAACAAAATGCCTTTGCCCTCGTCCGCCAGTTGATTGACGATCGAATAGATTTCATATTTGGCTCCGACATCAATGCCGCGCGTTGGCTCATCGAGAATCAAGATTTCCGGTTGTGCGAAGATCCACTTGCTAAGGACGACCTTCTGCTGATTGCCGCCGCTCAGATTGACCGTTTTCTGCAAAATGCTGGGCGTTTTAATGTTCAGCTTGCTCCGATATTCCTCCGCGACCAGCACTTCTTCCCGTTCATTGATTACGCCTCGGCGGGACAGCTTCTTTAACGAAGCCAGCGAGATGTTGCGTTTAATATCGTCGATTAAAATTAAGCCGTATTGCTTGCGATCTTCGGTAACATAAGCGATGCCATGCTTAATCGCCTGACTGATGTCGTTAAATCGTACCTCTTTGCCGTGTAGGAACAGCTGACCTTTAATATGCCGCCCATAGGATCGGCCGAATAAGCTCATTGCGAGTTCGGTCCGGCCGGCACCCATCAAGCCAGCGATCCCAACGATTTCTCCGCGGCGAATATTGAGGTTAATATTGTCCAGCACTTTACGATCCTCTTGTTGCGGGTGGGTTACCTCCCAACCCCGTACTTCAAAGATCACTTCACCGATCCGGGGAACCCGCTCCGGATAGCGGTGGGTGAGATCGCGGCCAACCATGCCCTTGATGATGAGATCCTCGGTCACCTGATCGGCCTTCATATCTAAGGTCTGAATCGTCCGGCCATCCCGGAGAATGGTAATCGAATCGGCAACTTTACTGATTTCGTTCAATTTGTGGGAAATGATGATGGAGGTGATGCCTTGTTTCTTCAGCTCCAGGATCAACTCCAGCAGGTTTTCGCTGTCATTTTCGTTTAGGGCGGCCGTGGGTTCGTCCAAAATTAACAGCTTGACCTGTTTGGATAAGGCTTTGGCGATTTCCACCAGCTGTTGCTTGCCGACGCCCAGCTCCAATACGCGTGTGGCCGGGGATTCGTTTAAGCCCACCCGTTTCAGCAACGCTTTGGTTTTGACCGTCGTTTCGTTCCAGTCGATCAGTCCGTGTTTGCTTTGCTCATTGCCAAGAAAAATGTTCTCCGCGATGGAGAGATAGGGGATCAGCGCCAGCTCCTGATGGATAATAACGATCCCCAGCTGCTCGCTTTCTTTGATATCTTTAAATTCGCAGACCTTGCCTTCGAACAAGATCTCGCCTTCATAAGAGCCATGCGGATAGACGCCGCTTAACACCTTCATCAATGTCGATTTGCCAGCCCCGTTCTCCCCACACAGAGCATGGATTTCCCCGGATCTGACCTTGAAGTTGACATTGCTGAGCGCCTTAACCCCCGGGAACGTCTTCGTAATGCCCCGCATTTCCAAAATCGTATTGCTCACATGCGTCACCTGGCCTTTCGCTCACGGTAAGTGCATAGCGACGGTCGCCCGAATCCGCGTCCGCCGCTATGCCGATCACCACAAGTTAATGATGTTTAGAGTCCCAGATCTTCCTTGGAGTAGTAGCCGGTGTCGACGAGCGCCTGTTCAACATTATCCTTGTCGACCGAGACCGGTTCGAGCAGGTAAGAAGGAACAACCTTCACGCCGTTATCGTAGGTTTTCGTGTCGTTGACTTCGGCTTCCGTGCCTTCCAGAATGCTTTGGACCATGGAGACAACCTTTTTCGCCAACTCGCGCGTATCCTTGAAGACGGTTTGCGTTTGCTCCCCGGCAAGAATCGATTTGACCGATGCCAGCTCGGCATCCTGGCCAGTTACGATCGGCATCGGTTTGCTTCCGGAGCCGTAACCCACACCTTTGAGCGAGGAGAGGATGCCGATGCTGATTCCGTCATAAGGAGAAAGCACGGCGTCGATATTCTCCGTGGTATAGTGAGCGCTCAGCAAATTGTCCATGCGAGCCTGGGCGGTGGCGCCGTCCCAGCGCAGCGTGGCGATTTGTTCCATTTCGGTTTGTCCGCTGCGTACGATCAGCTTGCCGGAATCGATGTACGGCTGCAGTACGGACATAGCGCCGTCATAGAAGAAGTAGGCATTGTTGTCGTCTGGAGAGCCCCCGAACAGCTCGATATTGAAAGGGCCTTTGCCGTCCTTGAGTCCCAGCTTTTCTTCAATATAGGAAGCCTGCTGCACGCCAACCTTGAAATTATCGAAGGTTGCGTAGTAGTCGACGTACTCGCTGTTCATGATTAGCCGGTCGTAGGCGACGACTTGAATGCCTTGATCGTGGGCTTTTTGCAGTACGTCGGTTAAGGAACCACCGTCAATCGCGGCGATGACGAGGACCTTCACGCCCTTGGTAATCATATTTTCGATTTGCGACACCTGGTTTTCGATAACGTCTTCTCCGTATTGCAGATCCGTGCCATAGCCAAGAGCCTTAAACTCCTTGACCATATTGTTTCCGTCGTTCACCCAGCGTTCGGACGATTTCGTTGGCATGGCAATGCCGATCGTTCCCTTCTCACTGTTGCCCGATCCGCTGCCGCCGCCGTTTCCGCCGTTGGCGCAAGCCGCGAGGGTGAATACCATCACCAAAGCAAGTAAAATGGCCGTTACCTTCTTCAAAGTCGATTCCCCCTATACTTGAAATGAATGCGTTTACAGTTCGGAGTATAGCAAGTGAAGGGGGAGGTCGTATTTACAGTGGTTTGACTCTTTTTATAAAAATCGAACCTTTATGGAGGGGCATGACTCCAAAATAGGAGGCTGAGAGGGGGAGATTTACTCCCCCTGAGCATCTTCATGTTCAAATGCGCCTTTGCGGTATTGCAGTGGGGAAAGGCCGGTCGCGCGCTTGAACGCCGTGCTGAAATAGTGTTGAGTTTCGTAGCCGACTTGCTCGGCGATTTCGGCTATTGTCAGCTCGGTGGCGATTAATAGGCGGCTCGCCCGACGGATGCGGAGCTGCGTCAAATAGCTGTTAAACGTGGTGCCCAGCTCCTGCTTGATCATGCGGCTTAAATAAGCCGGAGAAGTTTGCAAGGCATGCGCCATCGCTTCCAGCGTCAGCCTGCTGTCACCGAAATGCTCCAGCATATATTGCTTGGCCCGGCGAACCAGCGGGGAAATGGCGTTTTCCTTGTTTACGGCGGACTTCGCTTTCCGGTATACGGAAGGAAGCTCCAAGACGTCCCCAGCGCCCTCAGCCAAGTAAACCTCGGCAGCGATTTTTAAGTGGGTCCGCACCAAGGTTTCAATGCGGTGAAAATCGGCTTCAGCTTCCACTCCCCACAGCAGGACAACGATCAGGCCGAAGGGATCACGGAAGATCGTCTTGGGGTAGGGGGCGAGCACTTCGGCGGCGATATTCTCTACCGCAAATCCATACAGCTGCCGTTCGTCCTCTTTGAACAAAGCGGGGGAGGCGGCGGGTTCAGGCAATCGGATGACGCCCAGCCAATCCGGACAGGCGTCCGGCAGCTGCAAGAACCGCAGCTGCTCGGAGATTTCAGCGGCTGTCATGCCCCCGTCCAGCCATTGCTGGCAAAATCGCTCCCTCAGGAGCGGATAACTGCGGGAAAGCTGCCGCGAGGCCTGCTGCCATTGCTGCTGTTTGGATGCTTCTTCCTCCAGCTCTCCGCGCACCTGTCGCAGGACTTTCTCCAACTGCACGGGATTGGCGGGCTTCAGGATGTAATCCTTGACCTGAAGGCGGATCGCCTTTTGCGCGTACGCAAACTCGTCATGGCCCGTGATGATGACGATTTTACAATCCGGCAGCCGCTCACGTACCTGCTTCATTAATTCGATCCCGTCCATGATCGGCATGTTGAGATCAACCAGCATGATGTGAACGTCGTGCTGGATCGCCTTCTCTAGAGCTTCCTCGCCATCCTCCGCTTCGGCCACTACCGTAAGGCGTAAGCTCTCCCAGTCCACGCTATCGCGTATTCCTTCGCGAATAATGCACTCATCATCGGCGATGAGCACCCTCCAATGAGTTTCTGAGTAGGTTCCGCTCATGATTCAATCCTCTCCCAACGGGTTTGTTCATCCCGAATGATCGGGTGGGTGACGGTTACTACGGTTCCTCGGCCTTCCTCACTTTGGATCGTCAGGCCATATTTCGGACCAAAGGTTAATGCGATCCGAGCTTGCACATTCAGCATCCCATATCCCTGTCCGCCTTCGCCTGCATTGGATGCCCCTGCCGGTTCGGAGCCCTTTTCCCGGCCATCCGCGGTGCCTGCGGACTGGAGTTCTTTTTGCAGCCGGGCCAGCTTATCCGGCGGAATGCCTTTCCCATCATCCCGGATGTTGATCACCAACATGCCGGCATCCTCGGCGGCTTCGATGACCACGCGGCCCGGCCCCCGGCGTTCCTTGATTCCATGGTAGATGGCATTTTCCACAATCGGCTGAAGGATCAGCTTCAACACATAGACACCGCGAATTTCCGGAGCGATGTGCAGCGAGTAATCGAGTTTGCTTTGATAACGGACGTGTTGAATATGCAAGTAACTGCGAACATGCTCGATTTCATCGTTCAGGGGGATGATGTCATTCCCCTTGCTAAGGCCGATTCGGAACAGCTTCGACAAGGACTCCGCCATTTCCGCGATATCCTCCGAGCCGTTGCGGCGGGCCATCCAATGAATCGTATCCAGGGTATTGTACAAAAAATGCGGCTTGATATGCGCCTGCAGGCTTCTTAGCTCCGCCTCCCGCTTCTGACGCTCCTGCAGTTCGGTCAGGGAGAGCAGTCGGTGGATCTGCTGCAGCATGGCGTTGAAACGGCGGCCAAGCAGGCCGATTTCATCGGTTCGGTCGCTCCAGTGGCGAATGGTCAGATCGCCGGACTGGGCTTTTTGCATAAAGGACGCCAGCTGCCCGATTGGCCTGGAAATCGTGTGAGCCAGATAGAAAGAGGCCGTCATCCCCAGCAAACAGACGATAAAAACAAAGCTAACCACGTAAAAACGAATTTCCTGCATTTCCGTAGCGGACTCCGCCATGGAAAAGACGCCGACCGTCGTCCAGTTTGTAAACGGCGAATGTCGGTAGATGAACTGTAAATCGCGGCCGCCCACCCGTTCTGCGTAGGTTCCTGAGCCGTCCTGACCGAGCCGCTCCAGCGGAACGCGGTTGATATAGGGGGCTGGCGGGGCATAGATCAGTTCCCCGTTGCCGTCCACCACCGTTAGATAGCCCGTTTTCCCCAAACGAACGTCCTGAGCGGTCTCGGCAATGACCCGCAGTTTGAGGTCGATTAAGACGACGCCTTTGACCTGCTGGGTTTCGGGGTCGAGAATCGCCCTTACGGCAGAGACGACTTCACTGTCCTTGTAGTTGACATGCGTAGTGACGTTGCGGTCTCGCGGATGACCGATGATCTTAAAGATTCCTTTATTGCGGACCGCTTCTTGGTACCACTCTTCCCGGGTCAGGTTTTCTGCGGTGCGGGCATACATTTCGTTGCTGATATATTCGCCGCGGCTGTTGACGATTAGAATGCCCGCGACTTCCGAATACAAGGTGGTGAAGCCCTGCAGGAACTTGCGAATTTCGTAGTGATCGGTATCTACCGGTGTTGTTGTTCGTGGAGGTGTTTTGACTGACGGTGCCGATAGAACGAGTTCCGCCTCGTTGTTGTTCTCGAGAAACTGCAGCACGTCCGGGTTAAAGGAGATGAGGAACGTCATGTTTTGCAAATTCTCCACATACGTCTCCAACGACCGGTTCACCTTGCCAATTAATTGCAGCGTGTTGTTCGTAATCTGGCGTTCGATAATGCGGTCGACCGTCCAATTCGTCAGCACGCCCAGCCCGATCGAAGGAAGGATGCTGATCAACATAAAGTGGACGATTAATTTGTAGCGGATGGGCAAGTTATTCAGCGAAAAACGACGGATTTCCCAGGACCGCTTTCCATATCTATTTCGCATAGTAATCATTCACATTCTGCCGTGTGACGACGGTGATGCCGGTATCCAAACGCTGGGGAACGCGAGGGCCGGGGGGCGAAGATCCATCGGAATCGTGCTTCAACGAAAAGAGCAGCTGCAGCGACCAATATCCCATGTTCCAGGTGCCCTGGGCCATCGTGGCGGCGATATCTCCGCTTTTGACCAAGTCCAAGGTGCCCTTATCGGTGTCGAAGCTGATGATCTTCGGACTGGAGGAGGTCGGGCCAAAGGCCTTTACGGCCTCCGCAACGCCGATACCGCCGTTGGCTTCGGTGGTGAAAATGCCTGCGATTTCGGGGAAGTCGTGCAGGATTTCCTCCGCCGCTTGCCGCGAGTACAGCTCATCGCCTTTGCCGTTTTTGGTGGCGACAATGTGCATGTTGGGGAATTCCTGGGTAATGGTATCGGAAAAACCTTCGGTGCGTTCTTGATGATTTTGTTGATCCGGCACGGTGACGACGGCGACCTCCCCGCGTTCGCCGGTGAGCTCGGCCATTTTCCGCGCGGCCTCAACGCCGGCGGAATAGTTGTCGGTACCAAGGAAGGAAAAAGCGCGGCTGCCGGGGGCGTCGGAATCGAACAAGACGACCGGAATGCCGGCGTCGACCGCTTTGTTAATCGTGGCGGTGAGTTCGGTTGGATGAATCGCGGAGATCGCGATGCCGGCCGGTTTTTTAGCAATGGCTTGCTCCAACACCGTGATTTGCTCATGAATATCGCGCTGGGTGGAGCCGCGGTATTCTACGGAGACGTTTAGCGCCTGGGCGGCGTCTTCGAAGCCTTTCAGCCCGCTTTTCCAATAGTCGATTCCCATTTGAAACGTCACCATCACGTATTTCTCATCGATGGAACCTCGGAGGCCCCCGGAATTCCATTCGTCGTTCAAACGAATCTGGGAGCGGTAATCGAGCACGTATAGCGCAAAGCAAGCGAAGAGCAGCAAGTACACCATCCAAATCTTCTTCATATGAAACCCCTTTCATAAGAAGAGTTGCCAAGTGATTCACTTTCGACAACATCATACTATGATTCGTCGAAATTGATAATTAGTAATTTTACAATTATAGCTCACCTTTAATCCCAAAGAAAGATCATATAAAAATTTGATCTGCAAAATCACTAACAAATATATAACAAATCATAACGGAATTAGTATATAATGAACGGTAACTTACAACTTGATGGAGGACATATGAACAAACATAGTTATCGAATCCAGCATTGGAGCTTCAAAGCGAGTGATGAGACAGAGTGGAAGCCGGCCCGCGTGCCGGGCACCGTGCATACGGATCTGCACCGCAACGGGTTGATCCCTGACCCGTTCTATGGAACTAACGAGCATGACCTGCAGTGGATTGATCGAAAAGATTGGGAATACGAAGCCTCCTTCGAATTGGATGAGGCTTGGTCCGCTTTGCCGCGGTTGGAGCTTGTCTTCGACGGCTTGGATACGTATGCCGATGTCACGGTGAACGGGACGCACGTCTTGTCGGCCGACAATATGTTCCGCGTTTGGCGAATCGATGTGAAGCCGCTGCTGCGCGAAGGCGACAATACGGTTGCCGTACGCTTCCGCTCTCCCATCGCGGAGGATTTGCCTAAGCTCGAGAAGCTGGGGTATGGCCTGCCGGCGGCGAACGACCAATCGGAGCTGGGCGGGTTAGGCGACCGCCGGGTCAGCGTGTTTGCCCGCAAAGCGCCGTATCATTACGGCTGGGATTGGGGGCCGCGCTTTGTGACCAGCGGGATTTGGCGCGAGGTGCGTCTTGAGGGCTGGAGCGGCCCGGTTATTCGCGACCTGTTTATTCGCCAAGACCGGGTCAACGTCTCGGTTGCGGAGCTTACCGCCTTGGCGGAAATTGAAACCGCTGAGCGCTGGGAAGGTCAGCTGCAGCTCACTGACGGCGAGTTGACCTGGGAACGTCCTGTGGTATTAGAGCCGGGAACGAATGTAGTAGAGGTGCCGGCGGTCATTGCGGAGCCGAAGCTGTGGTGGTGCCGGGGGCTGGGCGAACCGGCGATGTATAACTTCCATGCCAAGCTTGTGACGGACGGCGGGCAGGAAGCGGTCGCCGAAGCGTCTGTTCGAACCGGGCTGCGCGACATCCGGCTGGTTCGTGAGAAGGACGATGCAGGGGCTTGCTTCCGCTTCGAGTTAAACGGCGTGCCAGTTTTCGCCAAAGGGGCGAACCATATCCCGAACGACAGCTTTTTGACTGAAGTGACGGAGGAGCGTTATCGCCATGAAATCGCCACGGCAGCCGAAAGCGGCATGAATATGCTTCGCGTCTGGGGCGGCGGCCTTTATGAGCAGGATATTTTCTACGAGCTGTGCGATGAATACGGAATCATGGTCTGGCAGGACTTCATGTTTGCGTGCAGTATGTACCCGGGGGATTCGGAGTTTCTGGACAGCGTTACGCGGGAAGCGGAGGACAACCTCAAGCGGTTGCGGAATCATCCCTGTATCGCATTGTGGTGCGGAAACAATGAAATCGATTCGGCTTGGGCCCACTATGTCGAGGATGGGGGCTGGGGGTGGAAAAAGAATTACACCGCAGAGCAGCGTGAACAGATTTGGGCGGATTACGAGGCGATCTTCCATCGAATTCTTCCTCAGGCCGTGGAACGTCATGGCGGCGGCGTCGCCTACTTGCCGTCTTCGCCGATCCGTAAATTGACGGGGGACGCCGATCAACATGCACTTCAAGTCACCGGTGAAGGGGACGTCCATTACTGGGGGGTCTGGCATGCGGTTGAGCCGTTTGATAACTATAACCTCCGGGTAGGCCGTTTTATGAGCGAATACGGCTTTCAATCCTTTCCGGAGCTGAAATCGGTGCTGACTTACGCGCCGGAGAGCGAGCTGGCGCTGGAGTCCGAGATCATGCTGGCCCATCAGAAGAATGGCCGAGGGAACCAGTTGATCAAGGAGTACATGGACCTTTATCTGCCGGAGCCGAAGGATTTCCCTTCGTTCCTGTACATGAGTCAGGTGCTGCAGGCCGAGGCGATCCGTACGGCAATTGAAGCACATCGCCGCAACAAGCCTTACTGCATGGGGACGCTATACTGGCAGATGAACGATTGCTGGCCGGTGGCGTCCTGGGCGGGGATGGACTATTACGGACGTTGGAAGGCGCTGCAGTATGCGGTACGCCGCAGCTTCCGCGAGGTCATGCTGGCGATTTACGAGCCGGAGAATGGCCCGATCTCGGTTAGCGTGGTGTCTGATCTGCAGAAGCCGGTTACGGGCCGCTTGCGGTTGTCGCTGTATGACTTCCAGGGGGCCTCGTTGAAAGAACAGGCGTTGGAGGTTCACGCCGCTGCAGATGCGGTTGTTGAAGCTGCGGTGTTCAGTCGGGCGGAATGGTTGGAAGGCCATGATCCGCGCCAGGTCGTGCTGCATGCGGTCCTGGAGATCGAGGGGCAGGCCGTGGACAGCAAGCCTTTTTACTTCGCTTCGGCTAGAGAACTTTCGTTGCCGCAGGCGAACATTACGCTGCAAGAAGAGGCCGGCAGCGGCGGAAGCCGTTATACCCTGGTCAGCGATGTCTTGGCGCGCCAGGTATGGATTTCGGCGGAAGAAGAAGGGATTTTCTCCGATAATTACTTCGATCTAATTCCTGGCATTCCGGTAACGGTGGAGTTCCGGCGGCGGGGCGGCACAGGCAGCGCAGAGCCCTTTGTCGCGGGCCATCCCGGCAAGCTGACCGTCCGCTCCATGGCTGATTTCGTCTAAATTCGACTCTGGATTTTACCGTGTTATAATAAACAAATAGAAATTGCGTGCTATGTAAAAACACGGTAAATTCCGGAGAAAAGAGATGGAGATCATACGTAACTCAAGTAACTCAAGTCGAATTCATTTCGTCGTAACGTTCGTGCTAATTGGCATGAAGCTGTTGTTGCTGCGATATTTTTTCTATGGGAGCCTTGGGGTTCAGGGATTGCCCGGTGAATGGCTATCGGTGCTGGCGCTGATGTGTTTGGTTGAGCTGTTGACGCCGGCTAAGGTCAAATGGGGAGTGTACCTCGGATTGAACTGGATTATCTCCGTGACCCTGTTTGCGGCGACGGTATATAACGCCTACTTTGGCACGGTACCAACGTATGCGGTGCTGAGCGGGCTCAACCAGGTTCCTGAGGTCAAAGCCAGCGTTGCTTCGCTGCTAAGGCCTGAACAATTTCTATATTTCATCGATCTGCCAGTGCTGATTGCGGTTCGCATCTTTCGTACGGCTCGCAGGCGCCGGGCTTCCCGGGGATTCTATCTGGCGGGGAGCCTCAGCTTCCGTAACGACCGGCCGCGCGGCTCGTTGGCGTGGAAGGTGGGGGTGGCTTTCGTCCTGATCGTCAGCCTCATGCTGTCCGGCCTTTATATCCGCTGGGGAAAAGACATCGACAACGAGCTGGTGCGCGCCGAAAGCGTAGGTTTCTTTAACTTCCAGGTCGATGCGGCGATCCGCAACCAGGAGGAAGAGCGGATGATCGCGGAAGGTAATCTGCAGGAGACGGCGGCCAAAGTCCAGCAGCTTGAGAGCAGCTATCCTTACAAAATGGATGTTACAGGGGTACCGGCTTATTTTGGCGCAGCCCAAGGGATGAACTTGATCATCGTGCAGATGGAGTCGTTCCAGAACTTCCCGTTGAACCTGAAAATTAACGGTCAAGAAATTACGCCCGTACTTAACGGTTTAGCGAAGGAAGGCTTCTATTTCCCGCACGTGTTCCAGCAGATCGGCCCCGGCAATACGTCCGATGCCGAGTTTATGTCCAATACGTCGATCTATCCGACAGCTGCGGAGGCGATGTCGACCGGCTATGGTGATCGGGAGCTTCCCAGTCTGCCGCGCCTGCTGCAAAAATACGGGTACACGGCGAATACGTTCCACATCAATAAGGTGACATTTTGGGATCGGAACAAAATGTACCCGGCGCTGAACTTCGATAAATATTACGATAAGCCGTATTATACAAACGATCATTTTAACGATTTTGGCGCGTCCGATGAGGAAATGTACCGGGTTGGCGTCGAAAAGCTGGCCGAGCTAAAGGCGCAAGGCAATCCGTTTTACGCCCAATTCGTCACCACCTCAAGCCATAATCCGTTTGTCGTGCCGAAGGATCGCCGCCAAATCGAACTGCCGGCCGATCTAGAAGGCACGATGCTCGGGAATTATATCGAGGCGGTCAACTACACGGATTATGC
Source organism: Paenibacillus sp. p3-SID1389 (assembly GCF_025151705.1). Lineage (NCBI taxonomy): Bacteria > Bacillati > Bacillota > Bacilli > Caryophanales > Paenibacillaceae > Paenibacillus > Paenibacillus sp. p3-SID1389. Next base: position 24,594 of record NZ_JALXVO010000050.1, read on the forward strand.
GATCGGCAAGCTGATTGACGGGTTGAAGCAAACGGGTCTGTGGGACCATACGATGCTGGTGTTCTATGGGGATCACTTTGGCCTTCAGGAGAAGGACGTTCCCGCTAAGCAAATCAGTGAGAAGCTGGGGATCGCTTACGACGAGCGGATCAGCCGGTTCAACATCCCGCTGATCATTCACATCCCTGGCCAAGAACAAGGTCAAGTCGTCGAGCGCACCGGAGGCCAGGTCGATATTTTGCCGACCGTAGCCAATCTTCTCGGAATCTCGCTGGAGAATGAGGGATTTACCGCCTTCGGGCACGACTTGTTGAATTTGGACCGTAATGTGGTGGGGATGCGGTATTATCTGCCGACAGGCTCGTTCTTTAACGATGAAGTCATGTTCGTGCCGGGCGCTGGCTTTGACGACGGCACCGCGGTTTCACTGGACACACTGCAGCCTGTCACCGATATTGCGCCGTACCGCAGCGACTACGATTACATTTTGCAGCTGATGAAGCTCTCCGATGAATATGTCAAGCTCCTCCCGAAACGGGGAAAATAAACGCAACAAGGCCCTGCTGGATACCGCAAGCAATAAGCGGTGCCATAGCAGGGCCTTCGTTTTAATAAATTAGCCGAGGATTGTATACCTCGTTTTCGCGCTCTCGGCAACCAGCTCCGGCAGCTCTTGCAGCTGAAGCTCATAAACTTCACGGGTGATGCTGCCTTCGTCTAACCGTTTCTGCAGCTGCTCCTGCAGTTGGGCAATTTGCAGCTGGACAACCTGGTTCGCATCTTGGCCGTGGGATTCGGCAATATCCGCCAGCGACTGGCCTTCAAGCAAAGCGTCGTAAACCTCCCGGTCGGAGGAAGCGCCAAGCACCCGGTTCAGCTCGTCCTCCGGACGCTCCGCCTTATTGCTGAGGCTGGATTGCTTGGAGGGGTGAGCCGCATAGGTCAGACTGGTTACAAAACTGGACATGCTGGGGTTTATCGTAATGACAAGGGCCATCGTGCCAAGAATAACGACTTTTTTAAGCTTAAATTTCATAGATTTAATTCCTCTCTTTGGTGCAAGGGATAGTATTCATCGTAATAAATGATTGTCGTGAGATCATTGATGCCTATTAGTAATACGGTTCAGGTGCCCGGCAAGTTTCAATCGTCCGGCAGCTCCCTTGGAATATAAGGTGGTGCTGGATGAAGTTGTCCCTTATAATGGAATTTATTTCACGCTGAATTTCGGAACAGAGGGGGCTGAGAGGAATGGGCGATCATATGACGGTTCGTTCGCTCAACGTGGGAAAGCCGATCGAGGTGGAGCATCAAGGCAAAACAGTACGAACAGGCATATTCAAAATGCCGGTGACGGAAGCGAGGTATTTATCGTCGGTGAATTTTGCCGGTGATGAGCAAGCGGACCTTAAATTTCACGGGGGACCGGACAAGGCGGTCTGCGTTTATCCGTACGAGCGCTATGCTTATTGGGAGGAGAAGTTCGGGATCACCTTGGAACTTGGGGCATTTGGGGAAAATATCACGACCGAAGGGATGCTCGAAGACGAGATCTGCATCGGTGACCGGTTTCGTATGGGCGGCACGATGGTTCAGGTCAGCCAACCACGGCAGCCTTGCTTCAAGCTGGGCGTTAAGCATGGTTTGCCCGAGCTGCCGCAGGCGATCCAGCAAACCGGATACACCGGATATTATTTCCGGGTGCTCCAGGAAGGAGAGGTTCGGCCCGGGGATCAACTGGAGCTTGTCGAGAGGCACCCCGCAGGAGTCACGCTGGCGTTTGCCAACCGCGTAATGCACGTCGACAAAGAGGATGCCGAAGGGATCCGGCGTATTTTAGCCGTGGAGGAGTTGTCAGCCAGCTGGCGTGAACAGTTGACGGCCCGGTTGAATCGATTGGCCGGCAAATAGCGTCTTTCATTAAATCCGCTGCCCGTGATGGGAAGCGGCTTTTTTTGTTCGGGGATAGGCATCCGGGAGTGAAATTTTTTTACAAGCGGCAAACATAGAAACTTTTGCTTGGCATAACACGTCAAATGGGAAGAGTTACTTTTTCTTTAGCTGTTCATTAGCATGGGGAGGATGAGATTTTTGAAAAAAATTTGGGCTTCGCTCTTAGCCGCATTGTTAATCATACCAATCTTTCAACAGACGACGGCGCAAGCGGCTACGCCAATCAGCATCTACATTGATGGCAACCGGCTGACTACAGACCAGGCCCCGGTCATCATTAGCGGACGGGTGATGTTGCCGCTCCGGGCGATTTTTGAAGCGCTGGATGCCAAGGTGAATTACAACCAGACGCTGAAAACCGTTACCGCCTACAAAGACGGCACGACCATCACGCTGAAGCTGATGTCGCGTTCGGCAACCATCAACAATGAGACGGTCTTGCTCGACGTGCCGGCGCAAAGCATCAAAGGCAGAACGATGGTGCCCGTTCGCTTCGTCAGTGAGGCGTTAGGGCAGCAAGTGGGGTGGAGCAACTCCGCCAAAATCGTTACCATCAACTCCGGCTTCGGCTCGGGCGGATCGGGTGGCTCGGATAGCGGGAGTGATCCTAGTCCGGTGGCCTACGTCACTGCCCGTGATGTGGGAAATTACGGGGATGGACGGGATTTGCAGATCAGCTTCTCGAAATCCTCGAACGAATCGCGCGTTGAACAGTATCGCGTGATGATCGTGAAAGCATCAAATGCTTCCAGCTTTAATCTGGCAGCAGCCCAAAAAGTCGGATCGGCCAATTACACGTCGTTGTCTCCGTCGGGATCCGATCTGTCCTTAACGCTGTCGGCCAGCGCACGGGACGTTGACGGGGCTGCCATTCGTGAGGATCAATCTTACGTTGCTTATGTATTGGTGATTGGCAAAGGCAACAGCGCCAATACGTTGTCGAATCCATCACCGGCCTTTACGTTGACCAATACCGTTTCCGTAGCGGCTCCATCGAACGTTAAGGTCAGCGACGTGAGCGATTACGGCGATGGCCGCGACCTGAGCGTCACCTTTACAAGAGCGCAAAATGAAAGCAACATCGCTAACTATCGCGTGTTCGTCGTTAAGACGAAGGACGCTAGCAGCTTTACACTGAGCACGGCGAACAACTTGCCGAGCTCCTACTCTACGCTCGTGTCCAAATCAGGGAGCGGTTCGACATTAACCGGCCAGCTGGCCTCTTCCGCTCGGGATACGTCCGGAGAACTGATCAAGAATGGCGTGTCCTACACGGTGTTTGTGTTATCGGTGAGCAATAATACGGGATATTCGAACAAATTGTCGTCCGGCTCCTCCGCGATCACGCTCGCGCAAGGCTCGATTATCGCACCGGTCATCACGAAGGTGGAAGACTGGAACGATTATGGCGACGGCCGTGACCTGCGGGTGAGCTTCAACCGGATCTCAGATGAAACGCGGATTAGCTCGTACCGGATCTTCGTTGTTAAAGCCAGCGACTATGCCAACTTCAGCCTGGCAAAAGCGAACCTGGTATCCAGCGCAAACTATACGCAGGTTAATAAGACTGGTTCGAATATTACGTCATATGCCTTGTCCTCCAATGCGCGGGATGTAGACGGGGCAACGATTCGCAACGGTGTCAGCTATCGGGTATTCGTTATGGCCGTGGGCACCGGAGCTTACGCAGGGACCAATACGCTGTCGTCCGCTTCGGCTGCGATTACGTTAACGAATGGCAGCACGGTGGATATGGTATCGAACGTTACTGTCGAAGATGTGAGCGATTATGGGGACGGCCGTGACCTGCGGGTGACCTTTACCCGTGCTGCGAATGAAACGTATATTAGCAACTATCGGATCCTGGTGGTCAAAACCTCGGATGCGAATAACTTTACATTAGCCAAGGCCAACAATGTCGGCAGCGCAAACTATACGACGGTGAGCAAGAGCGGCTATACGCTCTCCACGGTTCTGAAATCGGGGGCGAGAGATGTTGACGGAGCGACGATCCGTAACGGCGTCAGCTATCGGGTGTTTGTCCTGTCGGTAGCCAGCAGCGGATATAACCTGAGCAACGCCTTGTCTTCTTACTCCTCGCCGATTACATTGTCGAACAATATGGTTAGCGCGGTCTCGAACTTGAGTGCGGCGGACGTCAGCGATTATGGGGACGGCCGTGATCTGCGGGTAACCTTTACCCGTGCTGCGAATGAAACGTATATTAGCCATTACCGGGTATTTGTGGTGAAAGCGACGAAGAGCTTTAACCTGAACGCAGCCAATTCGTCGAACTACTATACGACTGTCAACAAAAACGGGGCTACCTTAAGCGTAAACCTTAACGGCGCGAAGGACACCGATGGAGAAGCGATTCGCAACGGAGTTCCTTACCGGGTGTACGTCCTGTCGGTTGCCGCAAGCGGCGGCGGATCGAACGTTCTGTCGGGATATTCGAACGAGGTTACGCTGGTGAATAGCACAGCGCTTCAGCCATTAAGCGTTTCGGCTGATGTCACAGGTAGCGGTTATTCCTACAGCGATATCGTGGTAAGCTTCAACAAACAGCCGAATGAAAGCAACGTTGAGGAATACCGCATCATGGTTGTTCCGGCAGCGAATGTGAGCAGCTTTAATCTGGAATATGCCAATACGGTGACTCTGGAAGATAACTATACGGCTGTGAAACCGAACGGACGGAACATTCAGGTTTCTTTAGGCAAGCCGAATACAGCATATGGCGTACCGTTGGATGCCAATACAACCTATCAAGTATTTGTGCTGACGGTAGCAAAATCCGGTTCGGGTATGACGAATCTGTTGTCCGGTCCATCCGGTCAAGTGAAGCTAAAGGTTGATCCAAGTACTGTACCTGTACCTGCTGCAACCGATGTGAGTGCTGTGGTGAATGGCTCCGGCATTGAGGTGGTTTTCAGCAAACCAAGCAATGATCAAAGCATCAGCAGATATCTTGTCATTGCAGTCCCAACCTCGGGGGCTTCAGGTATCGTAGCATCCGAAAGTTACCAAGGGGCAGCTATTTCGAAGTCAGGACCTTATTCGGCTGTTTTGGATAAAGATTATCAAGGTAATCTGCTGGATTTGGAGAACAACACCTACAACGTTTACGTCATTACCGTTCCGGATATGAGCAGTTCCACCAACTATGCCATTACCGGACCCATTTCAGTAACAACGCCAGCCACACCATAAGCTATTTGTAAATAAAAAAATATTCAGAAAAGAGCGGTTCGCTTAAGGCGCCGCTCTTTTTTGCCTGCAATTTGCTATACGCCGGCGGCGGATTGACAATCTTTTCAAAATTTATGTAACATTAAGGTCAAACTAGGGAGCGGGAAGGAAACCAAATGCAGAACATCGATGAAGTGGTCAAAGCGGACGGAACGCTGGACGATCAAAAGATCTGGCGCCGGGAACCGGTGTACCAAGGCATGAACGGCCAGTGGGTGGAGCGGATCTACATCGCCCCGGGGCAGAGCTATATTTTCAAGCCGCTGACGAACGGTGAATCGGCAGACCGGGAGGCGTGGGTGTACCGGAACGTACTGGCGGAGCTGCCTGAGATCACCGCACCGATGCTGCTTGCCGCCTCGCCGGAGGGGAGCGGCGCCAAGAGCTGGGCGATCTTCGAGAACCTCGGGCCGCTGGACCATGTCTATCGGCTGGTGTACGCCCAGGCGGCAGCCAAGCAGCTGGCCCGCTTGCACGCGGCTCCCGCGGAACAATGGCCGGGCTTGCTTGCCCAAGGCCCGAAGCCCGGCATCGCAGCCATCGCCGCAGATGTGCTGAAGCGGCGGGAAGAGGCGTCGGCTGTCCTTAGCGGACGGGGACTGCCGGATCAATGGTTGGATTCGGCAGTCGTCTCAGCGGTCCGGGACGGTCGCGGCTTCACAGCCCAACGGCAAGTGCTGTCGCACGGCGATCTGCATCAGGGCAACTACGCCGTGACAGAGGCGGGGCGCGTGGTGTTGCTCGATTGGGAGCATGCGCACCGGAGCCTCCCGTATTGGGATTTGTATCATCTGATCGACATGTCGCATCCCCGGTTTCCGAAGAGGATGTCGGCAGAGGATCGGATGCATCTGCTTGAAACCTATCTTACGGAAGCGGATAAACAGGGCACGCCATGGGTCAAGGATGTGATGATCCGGGAGTACGCTTGGTTTGCTGCGATCTTTTCGATATGGATGCTCTTGTTAATCGAAGGAGATCTGCACCGAGGCGGCGGCGTGTGGACGACGGAAGGGCTGCTGCGACAGCGGGAAGAGACGTTGGACGGCTTGGACGGATGCCTTGAACTGCTGGAGAACCATGGGTAGCATATGAACACTTACGATCTGCTAACGGACTGTAGTGACCTTATCAGCTCATTTTCGGAATATTTCCCGCTTTAACGGACCTGAAAGCCGCTATTTGGGCTATAAAGAGGTGTTTCTATCGGATTTGCCTACAATAAGGTCTCTCAA
>NZ_JALXVO010000051.1:0-30118 GCF_025151705.1 Paenibacillus sp. p3-SID1389
CAAAAAGGGATGCTGCCCTATCGCAGCATCCCTTTGTATATTCCGGGCTCCGAGCCCTCAATCACGATCGCGCCGGTCGCCTTGGCGTAGAAATCTTTCGGGCCCGCGCCACCGATTACCGCATATCCGTAACCGTCCATCCGCATCAGGTCGAGCGTATGCAGCAGCAGCTGTTTGCCGATCCCCCGGCCCCGCTCCTTCTCATCAACGCCGGTGGGTCCGAAGAACCCTTTCATCGTGGCATCATAGCAGGCGAAGCCTAGCAGCTTTCCGTTTTCAATGGCGATAATACAGGAAACTGGCGAACGGGCAAGAGCTACTTCACATTCGCTTACCCAGTGCTCATTGAAATGCTCGCCTACCCATTTCGCGACAACATGCTTCTCCGGGCCGATGGCACGGCGAATGGTGATCCCGGTCCGGGCTTCGTACTGCTGGGCCGATTCGAAGGGGGGAAGATCGTATAATTTCACTAACATATCGGACATGCTTATCGCTCTCCTTTGTTAGAAAGACGTGTTTTGAGGGCTATTATACGTCTTCCCTTCCCATCCGACAACCGATAAGCGAAAATATTTTCCTGTCACTCCGCACCTTCGAGCACATACTCCTTATATCTTCCGTAATCGCTTTGCTTACACTCCAGAACGAGCTTTGTTCCCTCTTCCTCATAACTCGTCTCGAGCACGTTGGCCTGCTCATTCAAGTAAGAAACGAGGGACCCTTTATCGTACGGAATCAACATCGTGCACTTCACGTAGTCCTTGAAAATCCGCCGGCGGATTTCATTCACCAGCTCGGCAATACCGATGCGCGGCTTAGCGGCCAAGTAAATGATATCTCCCTGCACACTTGGGAATGCTTGCTCCGTCCGATCGGACTTGTTGTAGGCATAAATCATCGGGATGTCGGTGATGCCAATTTCCTTCAACGTTTGGTGCGTGATCTCGATCATCCGCGCGAATTCCGGGTTGGAATAATCAACGACATGGATCAAAAGATCCGCCTCAGCAACCTCCTCCAATGTGGATCGAAACGCCTTGACCAGGTGATGCGGCAGCCGGCTCACGAAGCCCACCGTATCCGTCAGCAAAAACGACTTGTTATCCTCCAGCGGGATATTGCGGACGGACGTCTCCAGCGTGGCGAACAGCATATCCTTCTCCAGCACCTGCTTCTCCATTCCGGGGGTATATGTTTCGAGCAGCGCGTTCATGATCGTCGACTTCCCGGCATTGGTATAGCCAACGAGCGATACGACAGGCACATCGTTCTTCTTGCGCTGTTTGCGTTGGGTTTGGCGATGGGCCACCAGCGTCTCCAGCTCACGGCTGAGCGCGGTGATCTTCTCCTCAATCCGCCGGCGATCAAGCTCCAGTCTCGTCTCCCCCGCACCGCGGTTCTTCGTGCCGACCCCGCCGCTTTGGCGCCCCAGCGATTCCCGCAGCCCGATGAGCCGCGGCAGCATATACTTCAGCCGGGCCACCTCAACTTGGAGCTGGGCCTCGCGGGTTTTCGCCCGTTCCGCAAAAATATCCAGAATCAGCAGCGTCCGGTCAATCACTTTACACTCCAGATCGGACTCCAGATTTCGCAGCTGCGACGGGGATAACTCATCATTAAAAATCACGAGATTGCCGTCGTGCGCCTCCAAGAGCGCCCGCACCTCGGCAATTTTGCCTGTACCGATATAATGCGACGGAGTGACCTTAGGCAGGTTTTGCGTAAGCACGCCCACGACTTCAATGTCGCAGGCCTCCGCCAAATTCGCTAGTTCTTCCATCGAATAGTCGAAATCCGACTGATGATTTAAATTCACGCCAACCAAGATGGCTTTTTGCTCTAACTGTTGTTGTTCCGTCATGGTCATAACCGAGTTCCTCCTTTATAGGAAAAAATAAACACAGGCACTACACCTGTGTTTACGCAAACGGTCCCTCAAACAGCCCGAAATCCACGAACAGAAGATCACGTCCCCGTTCGCGTTCCCGGCCAAATCAGGCATATTCTATTCTAAAGTTCCAATTGGTCCCCTTTATCATAGTACACCTATCCCGTTCGCTCTGCACAGGTGCAGAGCCTTTGGCAGTATTCAATTATACGCACAAAGTGGTGAAACGGAATTTAATGTACAACACGGGGAACCCTCCGTTCTTTTTATAGTGATTCCAGTTTATCACAATTCGTATGCGTTCACAATCCACGCGTTATCGAGCAGCCAGATTTTTTAGGAGGACGAAACAATATTTGCATTTTCACGTATATAAAGGAAGAACATAGACAGCAACCAGTCAAACTTGCGTTGTAAGTCAGAACAAAGGAGGCGGAACCCATGGGAGGATTCGATCCCTCTCCGTTTGGCGGAGGCGGCTTTGGGGGAGGCGGCGATATCATGTTTACCATCATCCCCGTATTTATGGTCATCTTTTTTGTTATTTTCATCGTGTTGATGATATCCAGTGGGGTCCGTTACGCCAAGAACGCCCGCTCCCCGCGGGAAACGAGATATGCGCGAATCATCTCGAAACGGATGGACGTGCAGCACAGCTCCAGTCACATAGGCAAAAATAACACGATGCACAGCTCGTCTTCTCGGACGTACTATTACATTACGTTGGAGTTTGATAACGGCAGCCGTCAGGAATATTTGGATGTCAAAAATCTGTACGGCCTTGTCGCCGAGGGCGATGTCGGATATGCCGCTGTCCAGGGTGATTGGATTGTGGCGTTTGAGCGCGATGTGTCGCAGCGTCCAAACGGTGGTACATATTAATGGCCTCCAGGCCAAAAAAACAAGGTGTTCCAAGGATGATCTTGGGACACCTTCTTTGATTGCTGGACACTTTTTTCGGTTTAAAGGCCCGCTCGCGGTACGACTCCCGCAAATACCCGACGACATCGTCGATTCTGGGATCCAGTACGGCCGGTGAATGGAATACCCCGCGGTTTCCGTATAATGCCCCGCAATTAGAATGCCGTAGGGACGCTCATCGTTGATAGCATAATCCGTCGTTTTTAGCCATATCCTCTCTTCCTTCAACCAGCAATAAACATCTAAAATGAATATAACCGATGTATACATCAACATCCAGATCCAACACGATCCATCGGATTTTAAATCCTTTAGGAGGCTGTTCTCTCTATGACCAATAACACAGCTGCAGTCCTAAGACTTGAAATCGGCCAAGCCAACAAAACGATCCGTCCCGGCAAACTAGCCCTGCACGCAGGAAGCAATCCGAAAGGAGAATCGTTTGGATTTACCAACTTCTATATGACCCGCAACGGCGAACCTGTGATTCCGGTCGTTGGCGAGTTTCATTTTTCCCGCTTCTCTTATTTGCATTGGGAGGAAGAGCTGCTGAAAATGAAAGCCGGCGGCGTTCATCTCGTTGCGACCTACGTGTTTTGGAATTTCCACGAAGAGGAGGAGGGCGTCTTCGATTGGAGCGGCAACCGCAATCTGCGGCATTTCATTGATCTCTGCGCCAAGCATGAGCTGCCGCTGATTTTACGGATCGGCCCGTTTTGCCACGGTGAGGTCCGCAACGGCGGCATCCCCGATTGGGTGTTCCGTTATCCGCTGGAGGTGCGCTCCAATGATGAGCGTTATTTGTCGCTGGCCCGACGTTTGTACCGGGAGATCGCCCGGCAAATTCAAGGTACCTATTATCAGGAAGGCGGCCCGGTGATCGCCGTGCAACTGGAGAACGAGTATATGCACGCTGGCGCACCGCTGGACGCCTGGGGATACAGCTCCGGTCAATACGTAACCGCCGGTACTGACGGCTCCGCGCATTTGGACGAATTGCGCCGGATTGCCGAGGAGGTTGGCATTCGTCCGCTGTTTTTTACCGCTACTGCTTGGGGTGGAGCCGCAGTACCTGAGGAGGGCACGTTACCCATGCTGGCTGGATACGCTTATACACCGTGGATCCCAAACCAACCGCCAAGCCGCGAGTTCCTGTTCCAGGATCTGCACGTTACGCCCGCCGAGCCGGTGAATTACGACAGCCTGGAGTATCCGGTAGCTTATTGCGAAATGGCCGGCGGCATGCAGGTCAGCTACAAGGCCCGGCCTTACGTGCCGGCGGAGAGCATCGAAGCGATGACGTTAGTGAAGATGGGCAGCGGCAGCAATCTCCTGGGTTATTACATGTACCACGGCGGTTCCAATCCCGTCGGCCGCAAGACGTTCTTAAACGAATCCGGTTTGCCGAAGATCACTTACGATTACCAATCGCCCCTAGGCGAGTTTGGACGGGTTGGTGATTCGTATGACCGCATCCGTACGATCTCGTTGTTTCTGCAAGCTTTTGGTCACCTTCTAGCTCCGATGGGGACCGTGCTGCCCGCAGGTCAGGAGCATATCGCACCTGAAGATACCCACAGCGTACGTTGGTGCGTCCGGCAAAAAGACGGCTCCGGATTTGTGTTCCTGAACAATTTCCAGGATCATGTCGACCTGCCGGATCGCCGGCTACGAATCGAGCTGGATACGCCACAGGGGAAGGCGTTCTTCCCTCAAACTGGCGAGTTCACGCTTCGGAGCAGGCTTGCCGCGATCCTGCCGTTCAACTTAGAGCTGGACGGATTGTTTATTGTGAGCGCCACCGTGCAGCTATTAACCCGGCTGGAAGCAGAGGACGAAACGTTGCTGGTGTTTTTTGCCCATGACGGAATGGAACCCGAGATCGTGATCCGCAAATCCTCGGTATCTGAAGTAGGAGGGGATGGGAGCCATGGTGCCGTTAAAGAAGACGAGGCGAACTGGATCGTTCGCCCAGCGACCGGCCGCCAACATCAGATCCGAGTGAAGACAGCCGAAGGCAGGGTCGTTCGTCTCGTCACCTTAACCCGAGATGAGGCGTTACTAACTTATCGTTTCGACGGGCTGTGGGGCCACGATAGGCTGGTCATCAGCACGAGCCATTTGGCGATAAAGGACGGGCAGCTTATCTGCACTTCGCCGGGACAAAACCAAGTGACCTTATCCCTCTATCCAGCACCTGTCCCATCGGCTGAATTGCGGAGCAGTGCGGGGGTGTTGCAAACTGCGGCAGAACCTGACGGAAGTGTGTTCCAAACGTATACCCTTGATTTTGCCGCTTATTTGCCCGAGCTGACTCTCAACTCTCCATCGGATCGCTCTGTACTGGTGGATGTCCCTGCTGACTGGCCGGAATCCGTATCGGACGTCTGGCTGCGTATCGAGTACGACGGCGATGTGGCCGCCGCTTACCTCGGTGACCGGATGTTGACGGATCATATCCATTACGGACAGCATTGGGAAATCGGGTTAAAACAAGTGCGGCACGAGCTGGAGAACCATCCGCTGCACCTCTCGATTACACCGCTTCGCCGAGGCACGGTGCATAGCTTCGTGAACCAGGCCTACGTGGAGCGATTTGAAGGGGTGGAGATCGCCAAAATCCACGACATTCAGGTCATCCCCCATTATTCCGCACGTTTATGGCCGCAAGGCAAGTAAAAGTCAAAAAGCGCGGGTGCAGGAGGAGTTTCTCATGCCCTCGCGCTTTTTTAGATAGGCGATAGGGAATCCGGACACGTCGTTCCTATGCTCAGTTCACCGGTAATCCCCGCTCGCGTGCAAAATTGCCCCAATGCGGCTTACGTCCGTCGATGTCAATGAACCCGTATTCGTCGGACAGGTCCCAGCTGGTCAGCGCTCGGCCGGTTTTGGCGTGGACGTTCGGGTCTGCGGCCAGAGCCGCCACTGCTTGCCCCACAAAATACGGCGTTTCGGATTCCGCGTATAACGGTTCCTTCTTGATGGCATCTCGCCAATTCGCTTCCTGAACGCCAAAATAGTCCAGCATCTGCTCGGAACGCAAAAATCCAGGAGTCACCGCCAATGCCGTCACATTGTGCGCCTTCAGTTCCTCGGCCATGGCTGCGGCCAGGTGGATCGGTGAGATTTTGGCCAGACTGTAGTACAGGTTCCCTCGATAGTTATAGGTCGATCCGTCGGTAATTTCGATGACCAGGCCTTCCTTCCGTTTGATCATCATCGGTACCCCGTAATAGCTCGTAATGAGATGGGTACGAACGGCCCGCTCCTGCATCAGTAACCCATCGGCCAACGGCTGCTCCCAGAACGGACTGTTCCAATGGGTGAGGTTCTCGCCGCCCCAAATGTCATTCACCAAAATGTCCAGGCGTCCGTTCTGTTCCTTGTCCACACGTTCAAACAAAGCCTTGACCTGCTCCGGCACCGTATGATCCGTGCGGACGGCGATCCCGATTCCGCCGCGAGCGGTTACCATTTCAGCCGTCTCGTCAATCGTCTCCGTTCGGCCGATGTCCGATGCTTCTCCCCGGACGCTCCGTCCGGTGCAATACACCGTCGCCCCAGCAGCCCCCAACATAACAGCGATTCCCCGGCCTGCTCCACGTGTTGCTCCGGCAACGACGGCCACTTTTCCCGCTAAAGGTTTCTTATCCATGGTTTCTTTCGCTTCCTTTCCAGATTGAATTTCGCACGTACCTTTGTAGAATATCAAAGTATATATGACATCTATTGTCTTATATCCATGGTATAATCATTCCACGAATCTAAAGAGGCGGGAGGGGGAGTTATTGTGCGTGCGGATCGTTTGCTAAATCTGCTGCTCTTGCTGCAGAACCGGGGAAAAATGAGCTCGCGCCAGCTGGCAGAGCTGCTGGAGGTGTCGGAGCGGACGATCGTCCGGGACATCGAGGCGTTGAGCGCGGCGGGCATCCCCGTGTACGCGGAGCGCGGCTCCCGCGGCGGTTGGGTGCTGGCGGACAGCTATCGGACGAACCTGACCGGCATGCGGCCGGAGGAAATCGTCTCGCTGCTGCTGACGAACCATAACGAGCTTTTGAAGGATCTGGGGATACAGGGGGATTTTCAGGCTGCTTATCAGAAGCTACTAGCCGCTGCCCCCGCCCCAATTCGGCAGGACGCCGAGATGATCCGCGAGCGCCTCCATATCGACGGGGCCGGATGGCACGCCTCGGAGGAGGCTTTCCCTTGGCTGGCCGCCGTGCAGGAGGCGGTATGGACCCAGCGGAAGCTGCGCATCCGCTACCGCAAGGAAGACGATGTCACCGAGCGGATCATCCATCCCCTGGGGCTTATCGCCAAACGCAACGTATGGTACGTAGCGGCCGAGCAGGAGCCGAACGGGGAGCTTCGCACGTTCCGCATTTCCCGGCTGGAGGAAGCCTCCCTGTTAGAGGAGACATTCGTACGGCCAGATGGGTTTGACCTGGCGGCGTATTGGGAGCAATCGACCACTCGCTTCAAATCGGAACTGCCCCGCTATCTCGCGCGGATACGGACGAACGAAACCGGGCTGAGCCAACTCCGCAGGGAGCGATTCATCAAAGTGCTTCATACGGAAGGACCGGACAACCAGGGCCAGATTCTGGCGGAGATCGACCTCCAGACACTGGACTGGGCATGCGGCGTGATCCTAAGGAACGGCCGGGATGTAGAAGTGCTGGAGCCGCAAGAGCTGCGAGAACGAGTGAAATCCGAAGCTCAGGCGATACTCACGTTGTATGAACACTAGGCTAGGTGACCCCCTCTTTGTCCGGACGCTTTTGCAGGATTATCCCCTTTGATCAGAGCGCATGGAAACAGATCCTCTCGGGAAGGAAAGGGTGGGGAAGGGACAGATGTTCGACTAGCTCCCCTCTCTCTGCCCGGACGCTTTGCAGGATTATCCCCTTTGATCAGAGCGCATGGAAACAGATCCACTCAAGAGAACGAAAAGCAGGGGGAGGGCCGGATTTTCGTGTAGTTCAGGATGGGTTGAGAGTGGTTCGTGGTGGATTCGGAATTCGTGCAGAATTGATGCGAATTGATTCGGAAATGCTGGGAATTGATCCGAGAATGGTTGGGAACGATTGAGATTGAATCAGAGCAAATTCAGGATTGATTTGGGAATGATTAAAGGTGATTCGGGATTGACTCGGGGTTGGTTCAAATTGCTTTTTGGATGGTTCGGGAATAGTTCGGGATCCAGTCTCGGACTTGTCCCTGATTTCCCGTTCCCTTATTCGGACACGCCTTCCGCCCCACGCCACCTGCTTACCTTCTGAACGAAAGGGATAATGATGCAAAAGAACCTCACAGAGGCACCCTGAACGAAAGGGATAATGTGTGAAAGTCCCCCCAGAAAGACTCCCCTCCCTCAACCACCTGCTTATAAAAAATAGCCGGCCAGAACAATCAACTTCTGGCCGGCTATTTTTTCACGGTTAGTCCAGCAGGAATGCGCGCGGCGATACGTAGAGGAAGCGCTCGGCTCTGGCCATCACGTGGACTTTCTGCTCGGGAAAATGTTCATACACATAATCCACGAAGTGCCCCGGCTTCTCTGCATTTACCGCGAACAGGTCATAATGCAGCGGGATCACTGTATCCACGCCGATTTCCTGGGCGAAGTGTGCCGCTTCCCGGTAATCCATGTTCCCAACGATTCCGCGCCGCTGGCGGAAGTAATCCCGCCCGTTGATCGGCAGCAGGGCGATGTCCGGTTTCAGCTCACCAACTCGCTTGATCAATTCCGGAAAAACCAACGTATCCCCGGCATGATAAAGCGTCACGCCGTTAAGCTCCAAAACGTACCCGACGTACCGGGGGCAGCCGTCCGCATCCCGTTCCAACTGCTCATGGGCCGCCGCAATTGGCGTTACTCGCAGCTTGGAGAAGAATTCCAGCGGCTTACGGTCGTCTGCGGTGATGAGCAGGGAGTCCGGTAGGCCCATCTCCTGCAATGCCGGCTTGCAGCACGCCGGTGCGAGGATCGGCGCCTCCGGACTGCTGCGATGCAGCCACGGCAGCGTCCGCGCATCCATATGGTCATCGTGTTCATGCGTAATCAGGCATAGCTGAACGCCTTCAATCTCTTCCGGTGCAATGGGCGCAGGAAATGTGCGCCGCCAATCGCCGTCGTCCAGATCGCCCGAGAGATAGGGATCTACGTAAATCGTGATCCCATCCCCTTTAACGATGACGCTTTCCTGGCCAAGATACCAAATCGCCAAGGTTCCGTAGGGGGCTTTCGTCCGGGCGATCTCGCGGATCAATGCGGCGCCTGTTCGCTGATTTTGAGTCATTAGATAGGGGCACTCCTTGATTTTTTAGGTTCCCGCTACAATCGAACGAATGGTTTCCAGAGGCAGCTTCGGCTTACGATCATAGGTCAACAGGCCATTAATTTCCTGCTCCACGTCCGTAAACTGGGTATAGCAGAAGCCTTGAACCACCGGAGATTGCAGCATCGGTACGATAACATTCTTTAGCCGCAACGCAAAATCCTCCTCATTCTCCGCACCCGAGTACCCCCAGCCTTCCCATTCGTTCACCTTAAAGGATATCCCGCCAAACTCTGTGACCAGAATCGGCTGCCCCTCGTAAGGGAATCCGGGCACCAGAATCACCCGATTACCGGGAGCAGCAGTCAAAGCCGATTCGACCGTTGCATACCGTTCCTCCAGCTTTTCCCTACGCCACTCGTAGTCGTGAATCGTCACAAGGTCGGTGGTAACCAGTTCCCATCCGTCATTGGAAATGACCGGGCGCGTGGGGTCCAGCGATTTGGTCAGGTGGTACAGCGATACCGCGTGGTGCTGCTGCTGCTTGTCAATCATAATGTTGGTCACGCCCCAACTTTCGTTCAGCGGAACCCATGCCACGATGCAAGGATGGTTAAAATCCCGCTCCACCGCCTGCATCCATTCCCGCGTCATCCGGCTGACATACTGCTCAGTGAACTGGTAGGCGTTCGCCATCTCCCCCCACACCAGCAGACCCAGCTTGTCGGCCCAATACAAGTAGCGGGGATCTTCGATTTTCTGATGCTTCCGCACCCCGTTCAGCCCCATGGCCTTCACCAGCTCCACGTCCCGGCGCAAGTCCTCGTCGCTTGGCGCGGTCAGCAAGCCATCCGGGAAGTAACCTTGATCCAGCACCAGCTTCATATAATAGGAACGATTATTTAAGTGCAGTTTGCCGGATTCCACTGAAATTTTGCGCATCCCGAAATAGCTATAGACCGTGTCCACGGGCATACCATCGATCAGCAGCGTTAGCTCTAGATCGTACAAATTGGGGCGCTCCGGCGTCCACCAGCGTCCCAGACCATGATCGTTAAAGTCATCCAGGTGAATCACCCGGCGACCCGACTCATGACTTAAGGAGAAGCAATCCTCAGCGACAAATTCGCCGTTAAACGTGATGACGGCTTTCATGCTGGCTTTAACGGAGGCGCTGTGCCCTGCCAAAAACACCTCAAGACCGATATCATTCTTGTCGATGTCCGGGATCAACCGAATGCGATCAATTCGTGTCGTTGGTACCGGCTCAAGCCAGACGCTCTGCCAAATCCCGGTCGTGCGGGTGTAAAAGATGCTCTCCGACTGATCCTTCCAATACTGCTTGCCCCGCGGCAGGGAGACGTCGCGGCTGTAGTCCGTCGCCTTCACGACAACGATATTCTCGCCTTCATCAAGCACATCCGTAATATCCGCCTTAAACGGCGTATGTCCGCCTTCATGCATCGCCACCAGATGCCCGTTCACCCATACTTTGGCCTCGTAATCCACGGCGCCAAAATGCAGCAGCAGCCGGCCAGCCTTATAGTCTTCCGGTACGGTAAAGGTTCTCCGGTACCAGACCTGATCGTGTACGGTTGGATCGCCGATGCCGCTCAGCTTGCTCTGGTAGCAGAACGGCACGTTGATTTTCCGGCCAAAATCATGTTTCTCGTACCATCTTTCCCTTTCACCAATCCCTTGGTCGTCAAATTCAAACTCCCATTCTCCGTTTAAACTCATCCAAGCGTCGCGGACAAATTGGGGACGAGGGTACTCGTTACGTAAAGGTTGACTTGTCATTTTTCCGCTCCTTCGGGTCTCAATTTATTGTTTTTGTTTTAATACATAATTTTTGTATCTTTTAAGCTAAATATATCCCCGAACTCATATTTTGTCAACGCTTTCAGCTGATTTTTCTAATCATATTAGGCATTTTTATTTTACGAACTTTTTGGAATTAAGTATCTGCAATACAAAAAAAACCACCAACTCCCCAAGGAGCCGATGGTTAGATTAAAGCTTCATTGAATATAATCAAGCGTCTTCATCCAAAGTGTAGGCGACCTGCAGAACCAGGTCCTGGTCGTAATCGCCAAACTGCTTGCCGAATAGATTAACGCCGCCCTTATGGATCGCATCCGGCTTGACGCCGATCCGCACACGCAGACTCGGCCGTTGATCGAGGTTCAGATCGTTGATCGTGACGTCGGAGACTTTCTGCATATCGAGCGTCGTGCGTTCGCGGTCAACTCGCCATGTTTTCAACAAGCCGTATTGCGTCATCCAATCTTCCCACCAGGACGGATTTAATGCGCCGCGCCGATCCCCAAAATCCCCGGGACTCGTCCACATGCCGATCTCAACGCCATTAATCCATACGGAAATATCTGAAGGCCAGTCATTGTCATAGTTTGGTGCTTCCGAGCACATTTCCATTGACAACTCCAGCGATTGAATGCGCGCATTCTGCGGAACTTCCAGCGGGAACTGGTACTCCACATACCCTTTACGAAACCACAGAATCTGCGCCCCCACATGCTTAGGGTGGTAGAAGCTGGCCGGCTCATCCTCCCGAACCAGCATCCCTTCGCTGGATGCCATGCCGCACGTCGGATGAACCTCACAATCGCTGTAATGCCCGATCGGCATTTCAACCTCGTAAAACTTCATCCCGTCCTTGGACGTCCGGATGCTCGAGTTCAACGAGATGAGAATATCGTCGTAATTGCGGCTGCACACCTTCATCGCACCGCGGACGGCCGGAAGCAATTCCGTATTAATCAGCTTGGCTGCTTCCAATATCTTGACGTTGTTCGCCACCGTAGACACTGGCAGCTCCAGCGTCTCGGCAAGCTCAATGATATTCATGCTCCGCGTGTTGAGCAGGCGAAGAATGTCTACGCGAGACCGTGTAGAGAGCGCGTGCGCCACTTGAACCAGCTTATCCGGTTCGTGTATCCCGACTTCCAGCATAGGAACCTCCGTATCCGTATTCCCAAAAAATGATCTTACTTTCTTGACTTTACTACAATAAGCTGTAATAAATCAAGATTCATAAAGGTTATCACGATTCCGGGATCTTCAACGGCATCAGATCAAAGCAGTCCAGTTCAAACTCCCCGCGATTCTTGGTGAATCGCAGCTTGTTTGTCCCATCCTTCAGCTGAATTTTGGCAGTGGACAATCCCCAGTTGTTCCATCCCTTCGGGTGAACCGCCACGGTAACGGAAGATCCCATATCAACGCTTAAATCAAAATAGGCCATTTCTCCGGCAGCGCTCCCGTTTGCGGTTCTCGCCAGCAAGAGATACTCTCCCGCCGCAGCTTGGACGGAATACTCCGCGTAGCTGTCTTCCTGCTCAAACCGTCCTACGCTCTTTCCACCGGAACCCGCAGGATTCTCCAGCACAGTCACACCGTCTCCAAGCTGCCCCTTCTCCGCTTCATAGCGGATGCGGCTCGCCTCTCCGGACGGCAAGGATAGCGGGAGGTTCGGGTCTACTGGAACCCCTAGATTCGGGGTGTTATCCGCATTCCAGGTAAAGGGCTGCATCCGCACTTCCCGGTTCCAGCCGGCATCCTTGTATTTCGCCACGTGATATACAATCCAATCCTCTGTACCGTCAGGTGACGTGGTGAAGGAATGGTGTCCCGGGCCGTACAGCCCGTTGCCGGACACAAAAATTGGTTCCTCCCTCTTATGCCATGAAGCCGGATCGAGCAAATCGCTGGTCACATCTGCCGTGATCAAGCCCAGACAATAATCGTTCGTCCAGCTTCCGCTCGCCGAGTAGACCAGATTAATGGTTCCGTTTCGAACCGCCACCTGCGGACCTTCATTGACATGCGGCGAATGGTTCGTTTCCCAGGCATAGGTCGGCCGGGCGATCTCCACACGCTCCGAATCAATCGTCCAGGGGTTACTCATATGGGCGATGTATAGATTTTGACGAACATTCTCGTCCCCTTCCCAACCGGACCAAATAAAATACAATTCGCCGTTCACCTGCAGAACGGTCCCATCAATGGCCCAACGATTGGCGGCGTCGGTGATTTGCCCTTTTTGCTTCCATACACCTTGTAATGGATCGGTCGAGGTATTCTCCATCACGTACATGCGATGGTTCACGTTGTCCCCGTCATCCATGGCGTAATAAATATACCAGGCTCCATGAATATAATGAAGCTCGGGAGCCCAAATGCCGTGGCCGCCTGTCGGAATCACCCTCCGGGGAGCGGCATCCACCCCCGTCATACTGGCGGATTTCCAAACCGTCACGTCACCGCCGGTGGTTTTCGTGAAGTAATAATACCCGTCGGTATGTTTATACATCCATGGATCTGCCCCGTCCTGCATCAGCACATTATAGAAATCATCCCGTTCTTCACCCGCCCTACCGGAGCCAGAACAACCTACCTGCGCCAATAGAAACAGACAAATGGCAGGCAACAGCGCTTTCCCGAATTTTCCCGTTTCCATCTTCATTTTCACCCTTTAATTGACCCGACGTAGACACCTTTAACAAAATACTTCTGCAAGAACGGATACACGCACAAAATCGGAACCGTGGATACAACGATCGCGCAATATTTCACCAGTTCCCGGAATGCGGTCGAGCTCTGAGCACTGTCGATGACGACGCCTCCTGCACTGCCGATCGTGGTTGCCGTGGAATCGTTGGCGACCAAAATTTCCTTCATTAATAGCTGCAGCGGGAACAGCTCCCGATCCTTCAGCAAGACCATCGCGTTAAACCAGGAGTTCCAGTTCCCCACCAGATAGTACAGAAAAATAACGGCCAACGTCGCCTTGGACAGCGGCAGAATCACCCGGATCAAGATGGCAGCCTGGCTTGCCCCATCGATCGTTGCCGCCTCTTCCAGCTCTGCCGGCAGCGACTGGAAGCTGGTTCTTAAGATAATGATATTCCACGTGTTCAGCGCGGTCGGCAAGATCATCGCCCACAGGTTGTTATATAAATGGATATCTTTCATTAATAGAAACCAGGGAATCAACCCGCCGCCAAAGAACATCGTGATCGTAATCAGAATCATGATGAAATTTTTGAAATAGAGATCTTTTCTCGACAGGACAAAAGCGCCCATGATCGTCATGACCATATTCACCAACGTGCCTAACCCTACGTAGATGATCGTATTTTTATAACCAACCAGCAGGCTGTTGTCCTTAAAGACCAGCTTATATCCATCCAGCGTAAATCCAAGCGGCTTCAACAAAAGTCCGCTGTGTGCCATCAGCGCCGTCGGGTTGCTGACCGAGGCCAGCAAAATATGCAGCAAGGGATAGAAGCAAATTAGCGTAATCGCGGTGAGCATCATGTAGTTCATGACGTCAAACACGCGATCCCCGGTCGTCATAGGCTTCCAGTGTCGTCGTTTCAGCTTTTTGCGACTGGACATGGTCATCCCCCTTTCTACCATAAGCTCACTTCCGAAGTACGCCGGGCGATTCGGTTCGTCGCCCACAGCAGCGCAAAGTTGATCACGGCGCTAAACAAGCCAACCGCGGTGGAGAAGCTGAGGCTGGCTTCCCGTAAGCCCCTTCGATAGACATAAGAAGCGATGACGTCTGCCGTATCGTAAATGAGAGGGTTGTAAAGCAAAATAATCTTCTCGTATCCGGACGCCATCAATCCGCCAATCGCAAAAATAAACAGAATCACGATAATCGGCGTAATTTGCGGCAGCGTAATGTACCACATCTTTTTGACTCGACCGATTCCGTCAATCTCGGCTGCCTCATACAAAGCAGGATCGATCGAACTCATCGCGGCCAGATAAATGATGCTGTCCCAGCCGATGTTCTGCCAAATCCCGGAAAACGTATAGATCGGCCTAAAAAAGCCGGAGTATCCGAGCAGCGAGGTGTAGTCCTTGCCCGTGATCCATTGCAACACTTGCGTAACAATGCCTTCATCCGCCGTGAAGATATGAATGATCCCGCACACGACCACCAAAGAGATAAAATGGGGCATATAGGTGATCGTTTGTACGGTTTTTTTGAACTTCCCGTCGCGAATTTCATTCAGCAGCAACGCCAAAATGATCGGTGCCGTAAATCCAAACACGATCCCCCACACATTAAGGAGAAGCGTATTCTTGGTCACCCTCCAGAAGTACGGCCCCTGAAAGAACTCTATGAAATGCTTCAAACCAACCCATTCGCTTTGAGCAAACCCAAGCAACGGCTTATAATCCTTAAACGCGATAAGCACTCCCCACATCGGACCGTAACAAAAAACCAGGAACCAAGCGACAACCGGAAGGGCCAGCAAATAAACAAACCAGTTTTTTCTCAGATCTTTTTTGATCCTGGTTCGCGTGCTGTTTGGCTTCGGAGCCTCTGAGGAAGGAGCGATTTTTCTTGATTTACGGACGATCTCCATGAACGTATCACCTACTCTTCTTATTCCGAATTCTCTGAAACAATAACGAGGGGCCCAAGCTTAACCAGCCCCGGTCACCCTCGTTATATTTCTTGCTCGATCTTTAGGCCAAACGGCGATTATCTGCTGTTGTAACGATCCAATGCTGCCTGATGAATGCTCAGGAATTCGTCCAACCCCATCTTCTTAGCTTCTTCTAAGAACTTGTCGTACGCGTCCACCGGCAACTCGCCTTTGATGATCTTGGCAAAATATTCACCCCGGAGCGTAGACAACTGGTTCCCCAGTTCCGCCTCCCGTGAAGCTTCCTCTTTCGTAAACGAAATCGGAGGCATAGCCGCGCTCGTATCCATGTTCTCGGTCCAATATTTCCGAATTTCGCCGGAGTAGCTGCCTTTCGCTACGATCAGCGGGTTGGAGTTATGCTCGTCGCGAATGTCCGGCCAAATATGTCTGCGATATTTATCGAGTGCCACTGCTACCGGCTGGCCATCCGGATCATTGTACATGTAGCTGTTCTCTGGATAATAAGGCTTGCCGTTCTCATCAATGAGGTGAACCGTACCGTATTCTCCGTAGTTATAGATTTCCCAGCCCTTCTTGGTGTAGGCGAAATCCAACCAGGCCATGGCCGCTTCGACGTTATCACATTGGGTGGTGATGGCAGCCTCTGTACCCGTTCGCTTAAAGTTCTTGTACGTTGTTGCGGATTGATCCCCCTTGTTCAGCACAGGGTTCAGCGCGCCAACAAAATCGATATCATTTTGTTCCTTCCAATAGCTCCACATCGTGTCCGGCGAATCCATCATAACCGCGGTCTTGTCGGAAATGGCGCTGGCCATTCTTTGGTTGAAGTCAGCCGTTGCCCAGTCTTTGTTGAGCAGCCCTTCTTTGTTCCATTGCTGCATCATGGCCAGGTATTCCTTGGCCTTCGGTTGTGCTGGACCCCAGGCTACTTTGCCGTTGCTGTCCACGAAGGTCCAATCCCACACGCCATAAGCGCCGTTTAAAATCCCGGTAAAGATCTGACCATAGTTTGATCCGTAGTTCAGCGGCTCGCTGTACCCCACTTCCTTCGCTTTGGTCAGGAAGGTGTGCCATTCATCAATCGTTTCAGGCACCGGAAGCCCTGTCTTATCCAGCGCTTCCTGCTTGATCAGCATCCCGAACCACATCCATTCCGAATAAGGAGCAACGCCGTAGAAACCAAGCAGTTTGCCGCTGTCGGTGACCGTCGTTTTTCTTCTCGTCTCGTCAGAATTGCGCCAAGCCGTATAGTTCGGAGCATACTTCTCCATCAAATCGGTCAGATCCAAATACGCTCCATCGTTAACGCCCGCCTCAAAGCCTCCAGGGTACCGGCCAGGCTCAATGATGATATCCGGCAAATCTCCGGAGGACATCATCAAGGTAAAGGCATCCGCTTCCTGCCCTACCGGCGGAGTGATGAAGTTGACTTTAATCCCCGTCAGCTTCTCCACTTGCTTCTGGATCGCGTGGTTGTTCATATCCGGGATGTTGCGATTCGCAGGCATCCAGACATCCAGCGTCACTTCTTCTTTGAAAGGGTAAGCAGAGTAGTCGTTTGGAATTTTCTCATCAAAAATATCACCCAGATACGTATCGTTGAGCGTCGTATTCACTTCGTTGATTTGCTCTGGAGTCGGAGATGTATTCCCGCGAATATCCTGACTGATGTCGGTAAACGCGGTTTCCTTCTTCTGTGGCTCCTCGGTAGCATTCTCGCTGGTGTTATTGCCTACGTCAGCCTTTTTCGAACCGCCCCCGCTGCAAGCCGTAATCATGGAGACCGCAAGAATAAAAACAAACAGAAAACTTAAGATACGTTTTGACTTGTTATTCATATGAACCTCCCGATTATTGATTTCAAACGCAACAACCCCCGATATTTCCGCTTGCACTCATCGCCCTTTTCGGATCGGTTCAACCCCCTCTGTCATCAAATGACTCACCGCGAAATTATATTATTGTTTTATTACAATAATTTTGTATCTTTGCGTTGATTATAATCCCCGTTCGACGTGATGTCAACGCTTTCATTTACGAAGATAACGATTTTTTTTAATAAAATAACTTGTTGTTTCAAATCAAACTATTAGTTTCAAAAAAACTGTAATTAATTTCGCACCCTTTATTCTCCGGCAGGCCGCGGGATCGGCACCCCCGTGCCGACAGGAACCCCGAAATCCGGCATTCCGTTTGCTTTCCAACCAAATTTTTGGAGTCTTGTGCTGCGGGGAGAACCAGCGGAGCGGGGTTGCTCGGCTTCCGAGTAATCGTACGCATGGTAAACGATCCAATCCTCGGAGCCGTCGGGAGATACGGTAAAGCTGTTATGCCCCGGGGCATAGACCCCGGCGGAAGGATTTTTTGCAAAAACCGGGCCGTCTTCCTTGATCCAGGAGTTCGCATCAAGCAGATCTGCGGTCTCCGGGATTCGCGTTATGCCTAAACAGTAATCATCCGACCACGTTGCGCTCGCCGAGAAGACAAGGAAGATCCAACCGTTGCGCCGCAACAAGACAGGGCCTTCGTTAATCGCCATCCCGCCTTGCTTCTCCCACGGCTCCGTTGGGGCTGTAATCAGCACGTTTGGACCGGTTAACGTCCAAGGATTGGTCATTCGAGCAGCGTAAACCGCTGAGCCGTAATCCGGAAAATGGCCATAACCGGAATAAAAGAAATACAACTCCCCTTGATGTTGGATGACAGTTCCGTCTAACCCTGGGAACTCCGTGTTCACCACGCCTTTAAACTGCCACTCATCGTTCATCGGATCATCGCCCGCAAGTTCAAGCACGCAGATGCGTCGCGTTGCGTCCCCGCCGCCGTCATTAGCTGTATAGTAGATATACCAGCGTCCATCGATGAGATGCAGTTCCGGCGCCCACAGATTGAAGGAATAGGGGCCGTTTGGCTCAAGCGTCCACACGGTCTTCGGTTGAACATTCCCAAGTCCGCTCAAGGTTGGACTGTGCCAAAGAGCGATGCGGTCGCCCAAGGTCACCATCATGTAATAGCTTCCATCGGGATGCCGAATGACCCAAGGATCCGCACCATTTGACAGGATCGGATTAACAAACGTTTGATTCTCCATCGTTCTCCCTCCTAAGTACGAGATATCGTCCTAAAGTGATAGTAAAGTATTGTTTTATTACAAACATTTTACTTCGTTTTCATCACAATAATCGGTTATTCGGCGAATGTCAACGTTTACATTTTGGGGAGCAGCACAAAAAAAGCTTATGTCCGCGCATCCTTGGGTGAAGTGCACCCCTTATAGTGGACATTGAAAAAACACCCTGGTGTTAAACCGATGAAAACTATAGGGGGTGCTTTTCGTATGGCAAAAAAGGGGCAGAAGTATAATGCTCCCATAGGCTGAGACACGGGAGCGTGAAAAATAAGTTATAATGAAACGGGTGCGATCGACGTATTAATCGGAAACAAAACAACCAGTCGCAGATTCACATCAGACGACTGGTTGTTTTATCATTTTAGGTTTCGCTTCACGATCAAATTACGTATTGAGTAACTAATCCATGCTTGTCTACATAAGTAATGGTTGATTGCATGGTCGTTAATTGAACCCGAAGCCTGCAATAGCTATTGTCTTTTTTCCAAGCAAGAATGACTTCCTCATTGGCTGAGTCAAGCACCTCAAACTCACCGTCAAAAGCTTCATATTCGTTTCTAAATCGGATCAGTTTCAAGAGGCGCTGGACAACTTTTTTATTCAACGATTGCTCAATCTCTTCAAGCGTATAGTTATGACGGTTGATCTCCCGCCCTTCTCCGGTCATCTGAACTCGATCCAGATCATTTTCTCCAGCCAGCAAGCCAACATAATAGACTTGAGGAATGCCCGGTGTGAAGAACTGAATGGCCCGGGCTGCGAGATAAGCATCGTCGTCACAGCCAAGGAGCGAGTAGTAGGTTCCTCGAATCTGATGTACATCGAAACCCTCTTCGCCCTTATGTTCATCGGAGAGGATCAAGCTCAAATTCGCTCCCCTGCTGACACAAACATCAACGAGCCTTCTTGCTTCCTTCGGATCAATCAAATCATCCAAATCAGGCTTAACAGGAACACCGTCATGACAATCCAACATCGTAAATTGATTGTGCGGCCGAACCTGTAAATACTTTCGGAGTTGCATGCTATTTTTGTTGACCAAGGTATCAAGAATACGGTAGGGAAGGATAAAGTCATATATCCAGAAGCCATGTTCGGCCAGTTTATATTGAATGGTATAGTGCGAGTGAATCTCCGGTAACAATTCAATCCCCAGCGAATCAGCAAGCTGTTTGACCCAGTCGAGAAAATGGTAAATATCCGGTTCTACAAAAAAACAGCTGGTCCCTAGCTTCTTGATCACATAACCCACCGCGTCCAGACGTACAATTTTGACGTTATGCTTCTGGAATTTCTGAAAGAAGGAAGTGAGGAGGCGTTTGGTTATTTCTGAACGAACATCGAGATCAATTTGCTCGGACGGATCAGTCTTGCCAAAGGTTGTCCATACCTTCACTTCTTCTCCGGTATTTCTTAGCGTAAACGTCGAATAAGGCAACGGCCTGCGCAAGAACATCTTATCGATGTCAGACTGCACTGGGTTGCCGTCACTCCAGAGTTTGTCTAGAGTAAGAAACAAATCAGCGTATTTAGAGCTTCTGCCGTGTTGGAGAAAATCCTTGAAATAGTCCGATTTCTGAGAGATATGATTCACCATAAAATCAACTAATACGTCAAACCGTTCCCCAATCTCCCGGATATCCTCCCATGTGCCAAACCGAGGTTCGATTTCCAGATAAGTCAACGGGGCAAAGCCTCGATCACCGGATGAAGGAAATGGAGGAAGAATATGAACTCCGCCTTTACAAATATCGTAGAAATACGTCTCCAGTACGTAACGCAGCGCTTTTAAATCCCCGCCTAACGAATCCGGATAAGTGATGAGTTGAACCTGATTTTTGATGGTCATCTCATTCTCCCCCATTCATTTCTTCAAAGTATTCTAGTCTTGGCAGATCTACGATAGCGCCAGTGTACTGCAATTGATATGCACTGGCCGCAAATCCGAGGGTGAGCGACTTCCGTACCGAATGCCCCCTAACGAGCCCGGCATAAAATCCAGACCAGAAAGCATCCCCCGCCCCCGTTGTATCCACGACCTCTTTAGCCATCGTACCGAAACGAAGCATATCGCTGCCATTGGTCACGATCGCTCCATCCTGACCTAGTGTCATCACTACAAGCTTGGCGCCAAGGTCAACAAATCTTCTCACATGATTTTCCGGCGTATCTCTGCCGAATAACCTATCCGCATCATCTGCAGAAGGCTTGACGATATCAACCTTGCTGATCACGGACTCAATATAGGAGACGCCGGCTTCATCCTTAGGCCAAATCATCGGGTGATAATTGGGATCAAAACCAATCAACACATCGTGTTGTTTGGCAATCTTCAGCACCTGCTCCATCGTCTGGCGAGCGGGCTCTCTGGATATCGGCCAACAGGAGAAATGGACAATTTTAGATTGAGTGACAAGTTCCTGTAACAACAGCGTGTAAGACAGTTGGTAATCCGCATCTCGATAGAAAATAGGCGTTGGAGTCGAACGACTCTTGTTGACAACAACCATGCTAGTTGAGCCGTCAACCCGTTGAATCCCCTGTGTGTCCATACCTGCACATCGAAGCTGATTTATCAAAAAATCTCCAAATGCATCCTGTCCTACTGCAGCGGAAACAAGAGAACGCAGGCCTAATCGGGTCGTGTTAATGGCAATATTCGAGGGAGATCCCCCGAAATGTTTGTGGTACGTATTGCCTTCATGCTTATCGTCATATTCTGAAGAAATCATATCAATCAGCAGCTCCCCGACTGTCAGCACATCATGGCTTCGCGTTGGAAAAGCTATTTTATCATCAAGGTGGATCAATCTTCTTCAAACCTTTCATTTGTGATGATTAAGTTTGTACCAGAGGCTTACAAAGTCTTCTGTGTGATTCGGCACAGGCAGCCCCACTTCCATAAGGCGATCACCGCGATAATTCACATCCAAGCTGCTCACCGTATAGTCAAGTTGCGGGTCAAGTCCTTTTAATTTGAGCCGGCGTAAAGGCGCATTGGGTTCTGCTAATACACGGAAGTAGAAAACAATGGCCTCCGTACGATCCTCCGATACAAACATCCACGCCGTCTCGTTCCCGCGAAACGGACTTTTCAGACGATATAAGTTTCCATTCTGAATCAGATGACGATTTTCCTTATAAACGGAGACCTGCTCTTTCATGATTCTCTTCTCCTCGTCTGTAACAAGGGTGAGATCAAGTTCGTATCCGAAGTTGCCAGACATGGCCACGTCTCCCCGCATTTTAAGCGGAGTGATCCGGCCTACTTGATGGTTCGGAACCGCAGAAACGTGAGCGCCCATCGTACTAACTGGATAAACCAGACTGGTGCCATATTGGATTTTTAGACGTTCAACGGCATCCGTATTGTCGCTGGTCCAGGTTTGCGGCATGTAGTAAAGCATCCCCGGATCAAAGCGCCCCCCGCCGCCGGAGCAGCTTTCAAACAGGATATCGGGGAATCTTGTCGTCAGCTTCTCTAATACTTCGTACAGTCCAAGAATATAACGATGCGCGGTTTCCGACTGCCGATTTGCCGAAAGTGCCGCAGAACCGATCTCCGTCATATTCCGGTTCATATCCCATTTCACATAAGCGATTGGCACCGTGGAGAAAATCACGCTTAACGTCCCTAGAATATAATCGCGTACATCTGCTCTGGAGAAATCCAGAACCAACTGCGTACGGGCTTCAGTCCGCCGCCGATGCGGCACATGTAAGCACCAATCCGGATGACGACGGTACAAGTCGCTGTCAGGCGAAACCATCTCCGGTTCAACCCAAAGCCCAAATTTCAATCCTAACTGATTCACACGATCCGCCAAATCTTGAAGCCCATTCGGAAGCTTCTTGTTGTTTACAAACCAATCGCCCAAAGAGCTGGTATCATCATCCCGCTTGCCGAACCAACCATCGTCAAGAACAAACAGCTCGATCCCGAGATCCGCCGCTTCTTTCGCGATAGCTTCGATTTTCTCCGCATTAAAGTCAAAATAGGTCGCTTCCCAATTGTTCACCAAAATAGGTCGCTCTTTATCCCGATGGGCTCCCCGGCATAGACGAGTACGGTACAACCGGTGATACGTTCTCGACATTTCGCCCAGACCTTCCGAAGAGTAGACCATCACCGCTTCGGGAGTTTGAAACGCTTCCCCTGGTTCAAGCAGCCAACTGAAATCAAACGGATTAATCCCGATCGACACCCGGGTTGTTGCGTACTGATCCACCTCCGCCTCGATCGCGAAACTTCCACTATAGATCAGGCTAAAGCCAAAAACTTCACCTTGATCTTCATTGGCATCAGGCCTCAATAAAGCCAAGAAAGGATTAAGTTGATGGCTGCTGGATCCGCGGCGGCTCTGAAGCTGAACTGAACCTTGATCAAGAGATTTTCGCTTCACATGACGCTCCTTCGCCCAAGCTCCAGCCAAATACAAGCAGTCGTAATCGGAATCTGCAAAATCTAGAGCCGCACTGAAAGCACGAAGCAACCGTACGGGTTGCGTTCCTTCATTCACAAAACGAACCGAACGGGCAATGGCGCTAAACTGCTCGAATACGGTATAACACAACACCGCGACCAACCCAGAATACGCATCAACCAGCTCCAATTCCAAGGTTTCTGCTTCTTGCTCTGTTTCGGTATACACTGAGGGCAGACCCACTAGCTCCGGTTTTCCAGGATAAATCCGGTGTCCACGGTAAATTAACTCTGTAATCCGGCTGCCGTCCTCCAGTTGAACCTGATAAGCAGGATGCCGAAAATCGCTTGTCCCATATTGAGGATACTCCTGAGGAAGGGTATCCAAAGAGATCCGCTTGTCTTCCAATGGGTTTGGACTAAATGAACCTCGCTCCTGGAGCATCAGAAGATGCTCCAAATTCCCGTTTACGTCCAGCTTCTTTCCCCAGTAGGCATGGGCAGGATAACCCTGTACCAGTTGGATGATGTAACTCATATCCTTCGATTGCAAATGAAACTGCTTCAGACTTTCTTGAAAGATAATAGACACTACGCCTCTCCCCCTGAATAAAAACAATGAGCCTGCTATTTAACAGAACTCATTGTGACCTTATCGTTAAAATCTAATGTCAGCCCTTAACCGCTGATCCAACCGTCATCGCCTTTTCTACCTGTTCACTGAAGAACAGATAAACAATGATCATCGGAAGCGAGGCAATGGTCATCACCGCTCCCATGCCGCCCCAATCGGTGCTGTATTGGCCTTGAAAAAATAGCAGCCCCAGCGGCAAGGTTTTCATGGTCTCATCGGAAATAAGAATATAGGCTAACGTAAATTCGTTCCAATTGTTCAGAAACTGGAAGATCGCGACGGTAGCAACCGCCGGCAGCACCATAGGAACCGCCACTTGCCAGAACATCCGGTATACACTTGCCCCATCAATGCATGCCGCTTCTTCAACCTCTCTAGGAATCCCTTTTAGATACCCATAAAACACCATGGTGGAAAAAGGGAGCCCCATGGCCACATAGGGAAGAATCAGTGCGCCATACGTGTTGGTCAGATGAAAATCTCTAACAAGAATCGCAAGCGGAACCATGATGACCTGCAGCGGAATAAACATACCGACAATCATGTAGATGCGAACATATCCGCTAAACTTCCAAACCAATCGAGAAACGGCAAATGAAAACATGAGCGCTAATATCAGAATCAGAGCCGTTGCTACGCTTGCAACTACAACGCTGTTCACAAAATATTGAGGTATATTAAACTGCGACCAAGCCGTTACATAATTCTCGATCCGAAATTTGGTTGGAAATCCAAACGGGTTGGTCACAAAGATTTCGTCGTTATTTTTCAGAGAATAGGAAACCATCCAAATCAGTGGATAAACGGAAATCACAAAGTAAAGCCATAGAGGAATTTGATAAAGTACACGCACAAATTTTCTCATCTTAAGGTTCCTTCCTTTACTAAGCCACGTCATCGCGGTCAAAGACTTTGTTGATGATCAGCGTCGCGAGAAGTGAAATGACAACCAAGACAACTGCAATCGCACACGCATATCCATAATTGCTTTCAAGGAAGGCGTAACGGTAAACCATAAAAGTTAAGGTATAATTGCTCGTACCTGGACCTCCATTGGTCATAATCAGCATTTGTACGAATGCGCCAATCCCGGATGTAATTGCAATGGTAAAGCAAAATTTAAACGTTTCCCTCATTAACGGCAAAGTAACCAACCAATGAGCCTTCCATTTCCCGCAGCCGTCGATTGTTGCAGCCTCTAAATACTGCTCCGGAATCGATTTAACTCCGGCATACAGTAATGAGAACTGGTAGCCCATGAATTGCCAGGCATTGACAAAAGCAATAGCGATAATGGACTGTGTTGGCGATGTTAGCCAATTTTGTTGATAAGGAATTCCGAGAAGATGAAAAAAACGGTTGATTAAGCCGTTTGTCGGATCGTAGACCGCAATCCACAGTTGGCAAACGACCGTAACCGACAGCACCACCGGTATGAAATAAGCGGTTTTCAGCAGTTTGCGCCCTTTAATTTTGGCATCGGAACAGACCAACGCCAGGATCGTCCCCAGCCCGATTTGAAAGATAACGAGAACCAATGCGAAGATGCCGCCGTTCTTTAGTGAAGTGGTAAACAGCGGATCATGGAACAAATCTATAAAATTACCGAGCCCATTAAACGTGGCTTCACTTAAACCGTCCCAAGTATAAAAACTGCGAAACACGGTCTGCAGAACGGGATAAATGATGGTTACGGTATACACCAGCATCGCTGGCAGCAAAAAAAACAGTATGGCCGGCTTGTTGCTTAAATATCTCCTCATCTCGCTGGCGGCTCCTTCCTTCCCCTTTGATCAGCACCCCTGAACCTGCCAGTATGATAACCGGCAGGCTCAAGGCATTTTGGAATTTTTTTATTTATTTAGAACCCGATTTAGATTTTTCACAAAATCATCGGCCGAAAATCCGTTTACGAGCAAGTTTTGCACATTATCGTCGATCGCATTGCTGATTTCCGTATGATTTAAAGCCTCAGCGTAACCTTGGGCATGAGGCAACACTTCTGACGCCAGTCTTTGCATCATTGCCGGTACATTCTCCGCTTCGACGGGTTTATCAATTTTCGGCGATACGATCGGATTTCCAAGCTTGGTGTATTTGTATTCCGCTGATTTTTGAGCCAAGAAAGCGGCCACCTTTACAGCTAAATCCACATCTTTACTTTTCGGAGAAACCGCGTATCCTTGCGGGGATCCGGAACCCGCCATTTGCAGCTTCATGTTCTCGTAAGTCGCTTCATCTTTGGCTGGCCAATACATGAAGTCAACATTGTCGCCCATCTTCTCTTGCGAACTATAGATCTCCCATTGGCCGTTGACGAACATCGCGGCTTTCCCCGTATAAAATAAGGAAGAAGCTTGATCATAATTCGTGTTGGTCGCGTTGACGTCGAACAACCCGGCTTCCTGCAACACCTTCATTTGCTGGGCGGCTGTGATGGCAGATTGCGGAGTTTCTTTCGGACTATCCTTTTCAAATACACCTAGACCAGCACCGTCCTCACGAGTCAGCAGCCCATTGTACAACGCTGTCGAGATCCATTTTTCTTTGGCAAAAATGGAGAGCGGGACGTATCCTTTGGCTTTCAGTTTCTTAGCGGCATCCGCCAGTTCGTCAATCGTTTTAATTGGAACGGAGATCCCGACTTCCTGAAAAATTTGCTTGTTATAGTAAAGTAACTGGAATTCGATACCGGTATCTGGAAAAGCATAAATATGTCCATCCGGAGCAATAAATTTAGATTCAACCCCCGGATTCAAGTTCGCTTGGTATTGTTTCGTTACCTCGTAATCATCCAGAACAACCACGTTCTGCGACTTGGCAAAGGTTTGAAGCGTTTTCCAATCCGTGTAGAACACATCTGGCATATTGCCGGTTGCAGCATAGGTCTTGAGCTTCTGATTCCCATCTTGTACCGCGGGGTCAAGCTCAATTTCAACATTTGGCATTTCTTTGGCCAGTTCTTCAACTGCATAATCGAAAGGCTTGGATGTATCATCATCAAAATGTTGAGCATACACCCTTAACTTCACCTTTTCCCCTGCAGCTCCATCGGCTTTCGATTCGGTTTGGTTGGCCGTGTTATTGCCGCCGCCTCCACAGGCCGATAACGATACGGCCAGAAGTAACGCAAGCGCACTTGTCCAAATTCTTTTGGCTGATCTCATTGTTGTCGTTCCCCTTTCGTGGAATCATGTGAATATAAATGCTTACATAGTCATTTTAGGTTGTAATCGTTTTCTAATTAAGGGGCAAACCGGGCCGCTTCAGGAAAAAACGGGACAAAAAAAGAGGAACATCTGATTCCGCCTCATGTCCTTATTGTGAATATTTTAATTTCTCGAATTCGGTAGGTGTCATGCCAAATTTTTTCTTGAAACATTTGCTGAAATAATTAGGATCACTGAACCCGACAGCCTCTGCTACCGACGCCAGCTTCAAATTTCCTTCCTGCAAAAGTTCCTTCGCCTTCTTCATTCGGGTATGCACAATATGATCCAATACCGAGTAACCGGATTCTTTGCGAAAGACCCGGCGTAAATAACTGGAATCAACGAATACAGCGGCGGCAACATCCTCTACAGATAAATCCTCTTCGTGATAATGCTGCTCAATATAAGTTTTGGAGGCCAGAAACAGCTTATAAGATTTGCTCGGGAGAGGGTTCTCGGTCAACTTGACGATTCTTTCAAAAAAGGATAACATCCAAGCTTCAGCTTCAGCCCAAGTTGAAAAATGACGGAGGCGGTTAGCAGGCGCTTGCTCCGGATGGTGCCCCCACAAATTCTCACTCGGAACCCCCCGCTCTGCAGCAAAGGACAAGCCTACAGATACAAGACCCATCAGCATCGTAAATGCATATTCACTGTTGACATCGGATGTCTGGAGCCGCCGAACCGAACGCTTGACTTCATCAGAAAGATCCGGGTCCCTAAAGCGAAGAGACATCATGATATTTTGGTGAATATCCGCGGCTTGCTCGAATGGCCTGGAATCCTTCGGCCCCTCTTCCTGCTCCTGATTCACGTCGTGCAGTTCAGGCAACACAGGGCGGATTCGCTCCAGCATCGCCGCTAACTCCTCCCGATCAAACGGCTTAAGTAAATAGTCATTAACGCCCAATCGAACGGCTTGTCTCACATAATCAAATTCATTATGGCCCGTTACAAATACAATGACCATGCCCGGAAATCGGACTTTTAACTGTTCAGCAAGATCAAGCCCGCTCATAAAGGGCATATTGATATCGATCAGGGATAGATGCGGATGATGCTTCTGGGCTTCATCCAAAGCTTCTTTTCCGTTGCGCGCCTCGCAACACACCTTAAATCCATAAGTCTCCCAATTCATTTTCATGCGCAAATAATCGCGAAACAAGGGTTCATCATCCACGATCATAACTTTGTACATGAGTCTCTGACCTCCTGTCGTTAACCAAAGGGATCGCCAGTTCTAATCTTGTTCCCTTCCCTTCTTCACTCGAAATGTTCATCCCGTATTGCGGTCCGAAATACAATTGAATTCGCTCCTGGACACTATAAATACCAATCGACTGGATTGGCTTGTTCTCCGATCGATAGGAGGCCGCCTCTTTCAGCCGCTCCTCACTCATTCCAATACCGTTATCCTCAACGACGATGATCGTTTTGTTCTCCTCTTCTCGAGCTGTTATCCGGATCAGTCCCGGCTCCCCTTTCGTTTTCAACCCGTGATAGATCGCATTTTCTACCAAGGGTTGCAAGGAGAGCTTTGGAATCGGCGCAGACTTTAGTTCTTCAGGAACATCGATTTCATAGCTGAAAATATCAGGATACCGCATTTTCATAATGGACAAATAGTCAATGGTCATTTTAAGCTCCTGCTCAAGAATAATCAGCTCTCGTCCTTTGCTTAGTACAATGCGGTAGAAGTCGGCCAAGGCTTTTGTCGTATTTCTCGCCTCCACATTGCGTTCCATGTCGTTCAGAATATAAATCGTGTCCAACGTATTGTACAGGAAATGCGGCTTCACCTGGGAAGTGACCAAAGCCAATTCGTATTCTCTCTTGCGCATCTGTTCCTCTTTCATCGACCGCATCAGTTCATGAATCTGCTGGATCATCTTATTAAATACGCGAGAAATCAACCCCACTTCATCCTGGGTCCGTACAGGGGATTGAACCTGTAAATTGCCTTCCATGACGCGGCGCATCGCTTTGGTCAGCTGTTGAAGCGGATATAGTACAGCCTTGGACAACAGATTGGCTCCGATGATCGAGAGAACCAGACAGCAAAAACCGATGAGAATAATCAAGCGGATGTTCTTCCCAATATCCTTCGTTAAAATCGCAACATCGACCACGGTAAGCAGCTTCCAGTTCAAACTCGGAAAATCAGTGACTGTCAGCAGCCATTTGCCGTCCACGTTTTGGGTTCTTGTTTCTGGATTCCCTTTCGCTTCCGCAAGCAACCGGTATTCAGCAGGATCGGTGACAGGCTGTAAAATCCGCTCTTTCTCCGGACTAGCCACGATCATCTGACGTTCGTCGATCAAATAATATTTTTTCTGATTCGATGGCTCGGAGCTTCCTAGAAAAGCAGACAAGGTAGGTTCCTTGATCATCAAATACAGCGTTCCGTATTTTTCCCCTGAATTGATATCAACTACCACTTTGCCTAAGGTCAAGACGGGCACATCCGGATCCGGAGTCAGGAAATCCCGTTGTTCCATCGGAAACCAATAAGCCGACCCGTAACTTCCCTGCTTTAACAACTTTTGAGTCAGTCCGCTGTAGTTTACAGCGGTTTCATCCTTTTCAGGAACATACGAAGTATATATTTTTCCGTTCGTATCAATGAAGACAGCCGCATCCACTTCACTGAATAATGACAAGTTGGTGGTCAGGCGGCTCTGCATATGGGCTCTAAACCGATTTTCTTCCACCTCATTCCGCTGAACGGGGAAGTTCTCGTACAACCGATTCAAATCAGTAACAAGCATATTGGAGCAAATTTCCATGTTCATCTTGATGGAATCCAGCTTATTGATGATCAGTCGAGATTCATTAATGACGTCATTGACACTTCGATCAATCAGGGAATTACTAAAAATTCGACTTGATAAGAAAGCCAAGACGCACAGAGGTATAAGGATTAGCGGGATAAACACGGTGAGCAGCTTGCTTCTAAACGATAACCCCCCAAACCAAATCCAGATTCGCTGCTTCATGCTGAAGGACACCTCTCTTTCCGAAACGTCTGCCATAAGCGTACTATACTTTAAAATGCAAGTGTAATCCCGTCCACTTGTATATTGTTAGGGCTTTATTTACAGCTTGTTCAATCCCTTTAAAAAGTATGGGGTTGGTGTTATTGAATATCTCCGCTACATACGCAGAAAATATCGGGGTAATTTCTATAATCAA
>NZ_JALXVO010000052.1:0-29399 GCF_025151705.1 Paenibacillus sp. p3-SID1389
TGCTCGTCGATATTCGTTAGGGGATAAGCCGTATAGTCGTTCGGTGCATCGAAAATTATTGTAATAATGGATATAAGTTCTTACACTACGAAGGAGACTGTTATACGTATCGTACTTTTCCAGATAAAAGCTTTCTGCTTTAAAAGTACCCCAGAATCGTTCAATGGGTTGGTTGTCCAAACATCGACTTACACGGGACATACTTGTTGTAAACTTGTATCTCTTTTGAAGTTGTTTGTATTCCAGCGAAGTATATTGAAAGCCGCGATCACTGTGCAAGAGCGGCATAGCATTCGGGTTTCTTTTAAAAGCTTTCTTTACCGTATTCATAACAAGCTTATTGTTATTGGAATGGCTGAGCACCCATGAAACAACAGAGTTGTCATATCCGTCAACAATGGCACTCAAATAGGCCTTGCGGCCATTTCCGTACATTGGGTAAGGATGGGGATAGTCCCCATCCTACTCGATTTGAATTAAAAAATCGGATCCGCTTCAACAATCACCTTAACCTTGTCGATATACCGATCCTCCGGCCCTTTTACCGGCAAGCCGACCTCGACATGATCGAGGATGTAGTCGATGTTGTCCTGGGAAATGACTTCACCTGGAAGCAAAATCGGAATCCCCGGCGGGTACACATAAATAAATTCGGCAATGATCCGGCCAGCCGATTCCCTAAACGGAATGACCTCGGTATCCGCATAGAACGCATCCCGCGGGATCAACGACAAATGCGGGATTTCCGGGACCTTGACGATCAGCTCATTTGCGTTATTTTCCTTATAATAGGTTTTAGACAGCTCCCGCAGCGCGGTCAGCAAAATATCGGCCGTCTCCTGTGTATCCCCTGGGGTAATCAGGCACAGGATGTTGTACATGTCGCTAAGCTCCACTTCGATGTTGTAGTGCTTGCGCAGCCAGTTTTCCGTCTCATAGCCGGTAATCCCCAAGTGGCGAACGTGGATCGTCAGTTTGGTCGGATCATGATCATAAGTTGCTTCTCCGCCTAAAATCTCCCGCCCGAAGCAGTACAAGCCTTCGATTTGGTTAATTTCCGACCGGACATATTCGGCCAGCTCCATCGCCCGTTCAGCCATTTCCCGTCCGTGCAGCGCCAAATTGCGGCGCGCTGTATCCAGGGAAGCCAACAGCAGATAGGAAGTGGACGTCGTTGTCAACATACTGATGATCGTTTGCACGCGCTGCGGATTCACGTACCCGTTCTTCGTGTTCAGGTTCAGAATCGAGCTTTGCGTCATCGAGCCGCCCAGCTTGTGTACGCTGGTCGCTGCCATATCGGCGCCCGCTTGCATTGCGGACATCGGCAGCTTCTCATGGAAATGAATATGCACCCCATGCGCTTCATCCACCAGCACCGGTACATGGAAGCTGTGGGCTAAATCGACGATTTCCTTCAGGTTGGCGCAAACGCCAAAATACGTCGGGTTGATTACCACCACCGCCTTGGCGTCGGGATGACGCTGCAGC
Source organism: Paenibacillus sp. p3-SID1389 (assembly GCF_025151705.1). Taxonomy (NCBI): domain Bacteria; kingdom Bacillati; phylum Bacillota; class Bacilli; order Caryophanales; family Paenibacillaceae; genus Paenibacillus; species Paenibacillus sp. p3-SID1389. Next base: position 1,492 of record NZ_JALXVO010000052.1, read on the forward strand.
GCGCGGCGGACCGAGGACGTTGTGATCCCGTGGTCGATGCCCAAATTCGGGTCTTGCGCCGGCGAGACAAACACCGGCTTCGCTCCGGCGAAGATAATGGCCGACATCACGGATTTATGGATATTTCTCGGGACGATAATTTTATCCCCCGGAGAGCAAACAGATAGAATCATGGTCATGATGGCTCCGCTGGTCCCTTGTACCGAGAAGAAGGTGTAGTCCGCGCCAAAGGCGTCGGCGGCCAGCTTCTGCGCCTCTTGAATGACGCCTGTTGGCTGGTGCAAGTCATCTAGCGGGGCGATGTTGATCAAGTCGATAGACAAGGCGTTATCGCCGATGAACTCTCGGAATTCTTTATCGGTGCCGAGCCCTTTCTTGTGCCCAGGAATGTGAAACTGAACGGGATTGCCGGCCGCGTGCTTTTTAAGAGCAGTGAAGAGCGGCGTGCTTTGATGATCCATACGGGCCATCCCTGCCTTTCATCTACATAATTTTCAAACAAGCTTGAGTATAGCAAAATGCGTCTGGAATGCAAGCAAAACCCGCTGGTTTTTTACGCAATATTGACGGAACATGGGTTAATTTGCCGACAAAAAAGGACAAAATGTAAGAGAACCGGTGATCGGAAACCAGGAGAGGGGGCTTTTTCGTGGAACTGACAAGCGGCATCGCAAGGAAAAAACTGCTGAATCCCACGTTCGCCAGCCTGTGGCTTATCATGTTTTTGGTGGAGTTCGTCAAGGGGGCGCTCATCGTATCCATCCTGCCGGTCTATATGGGGGATGTGCTGAAGCTAAGCGCGTTTGCGATCGGGTTGTCTTTTTCGATGCAGTATATCGGGGATAATCTGTTTCGCAGCCCGGCAGGCTGGCTGATCGAACGGATCGGCTTTCGCCGGACGATGAGCTTGGGTTTGTTCATCACCCTAGGCGCTGTAGCGATGATCGCGTTCCTTCCCTCCATGGGGTTTCTCGTGCTTGGCTGCGCGCTCCTCGGCATCGGGACTGCGCCGCTCTGGCCCTGCGTCTTGATGGGCATCACTGCGGTCACGGAGGAGAATAACAACTTCGCGACGGCGATGGGCGTCATCCAAATTTCCAGCCTTGGTGGAACCGGGTTGGGGCCTGTTCTGATCAACTTTTTCTTAAATGATTCGTATCAGCCGATCTTTTGGTTCCTGCTCGGATGCCTGGCGCTGGTCTTGCTGGTGTCGTTGATGTTGCCGGGAAAATCGGGCGGCTCCACCGCCGCGGGCACGGCCAAAGCTGCCGTCCCCGGCCATTCCCCCTCCGCCAAGATCGGAGGGATGTGGCGTCAACTGCGTGCTTCGATTCACCATATCCGCACGCATTTACACGTCAGTCCGCTGTTATACCCGGCGCTGTTCCTGCAATCATTCGCCGTCGGTCTGCTGACGCCGGTCATCACGCTGTACGTCCGGACGGAGCTGGGCTTGTCGCCGGAGACGTTCAGCGCCATGCTGGTCATCGGCGGCGGGATTACCGTCCTGGGGTTGATCCCCGTGGGCAAGCTGGTCGACAAGATGGGGACGCGTTGGTTTCTGCATATCGGCTTCGCCCTGGCGGCGCTCTCGATCGGCCTGTTTGCGATGACGCGGGAGGTCGCTTTAGTCTGGTTGTTCGTCATCCTGATCGGTTGCAGCTATGCGTTCATCCTTCCGACCTGGAATACGATGATCGCGCAAATGATCCCCAGCGGGGAAAAAGGCGCGATTTGGGGCCTGTTTCTGACGATCCAGGGCTCCGGCATGGTTGTCGGGCCGATCATCTCCGGTAAAATGTGGGACCTGCTTGGCCCGGCCGCACCGTTCCTAGCCAGCGCGGTCACGATGGCGCTGCTCTTCTTCCTGCACCTCGGCCTCGTCCGCACGCAAAAAGCCTCCCCCAACCCATAAGGTCAGGGAGGCTTGAAGTGCAAGCCAGAAGGCAGGCCATCCATGTGTGTAACGGACCGTAGTGACCTTATTGGCCGATTTCCCGGTCATTTCCCGCTGTAACGGACACCAGAGGCCTTATCCAGGGACATGGGCAGCCGGATTGCTGCTTATTCCTTGAATAAGGCCTCCTCAGTCCGTTAGCCAACGGGAAGTCGCTTAGGACAGTCATTAGCGTCTCTGGTGTCCGTTAGGTTAATTCTGCGTCAAGCTTAAAACGCGCCTTTATACAAAGGCAACAGCGTTTGGAACGTCTCTTCAACCGTGCGGATCAGCTTGGTTCCGTCGGATACGATCGGGTCGTTCCGCTCCAGCCGCAATCCGCACAGGGCTTCGGACTTCTTGATCGTCTTCAGCTTCTCGGCCCAGGCCTTCAGCTGCTTGGTATCCGCTTCCCGATGCGGTGTGCCGTCCGGGCTCATATGATCCAGGGACCAGTAGAACCCGTCCGGGATCGTCTTCTTAATTTGCGCCGCATGCTTGTCCAAATAATTGGCAAACACGGCCTTATTGGGACTCTCATAAATGACGGCGAAAATGATAAACAGGTGCGTGGAGAACATCCCGACCTGAAAATGCGGCAACGCTTTATACCCGCGCTTGCTGGCCGCCCAGGCGACCCACGTGTCATTCGGCGGGTTCACCGTCCGGCGGGCATGCTTGGCCACATGCGGGAACATCTCTTCTCCGCATAAAGCGGACAGGTAGGGGGCCATCTCCGCACCCAGCGTCTCCAATTTAGGTCTAATGTGACTTATAATCGCTTCCATTCGGGACTCCAGACCCGGGACGGTAAGGGCGTCGAAATCTTGTGTCGTAAATCCTTCAAAGGCCATCGTGCAGTACCTCCAACTTTCGGCATGGATCTGATTAGGTTCGATGTGCAACGGTACTAGTATATCATATTTTCCGCGGCAACTCCGGCCTGAACGGGGCAAAAATAATCAATAAACCAAGTTCCATTACATAAGATGAAGTATAAGATATGGTAAACCGTTAGGAGGGAGTGCCGTGAACAAAAGTTACGAAGTGGAATACTGCAACCTGGAACTCCGATTCGACCGCCGGCACATACAACAATTGATCCGCGACTTGATCCAAGACGGGTATTCTTTATATTGGAGCGAAAACGAATCGCTCTTCATCATCTCCGTTCGCACCGGACGCAAGCTGACCAAGCTGCGGTTTCAGCGTCTCGCCAAAGGATACAAGCTGGTAGGCGATTATGTCATCCGGGATGTCAAGCTGGCGGAATGGCTGGAGAAGCTGATCGGCGACCTGCGCGGTCATGCGGTGGTCAAACGGATTAGGGATCGTCAGATCTTAGTCGAGAACATTTTATTTGGAGAAGTGATTCGGCTGGTAGAAATTTCGGGGATGGAGCATCGGGTTATTTTTCAAAAAGGGCCCATCGTCGACATGGCGCAAATGGCCGAGATGTTTGCATCCGAAGCGGCAGAGGAGCGGCTGGCACAGCTGCAGAAGGAGCTGGACACCGAGCTGGAGCGGTTGTTCGAGGCCATCCAACAGGGGGATGCCGAAGCTTCGGAGGCTTGCAAAGAGCGGCTGCGCAAGCTGAGAATGGAACTAATGCAGCTTGAATGGTAATGATGGAAACGGCTCATCCTAAAGGAATACCCACAACCTAAAATCGAATGGCAAGCCCTTGGCTCCCACGGCGTTGGGGGTTGTTTTTTGGGCTAACGGCCAGGGTTCACTTCTGTACACAAAAGAGTTAAAATGATAATATTGAAAAAAATAGTGTGCAAAGGATGGAGACCATGTCAAAACAACAAATCGGCGTCATCGGCTTGGCCGTCATGGGCAAGAACTTGGCCCTGAATATTGAAAGCCGGGGCTTTACTGTGTCCGTATATAATCGTTCCCCTGAGAAAACGCATGATCTGCTGAACAACGAAGGCAAGGGGAAAAACCTCGTCGGCACGTTTTCTGTTGAAGAGTTCGTGAACTCGCTGGAATCGCCGCGTAAAATTTTAATTATGGTACAAGCTGGTCCGGCGACTGATGCTACGATTGAACAGCTGCTGCCTTACCTGGATCAAGGTGACATCATCATCGACGGAGGCAATGCGCACTTCCCTGATACGCAACGCCGCAGCAAAGAGCTGGAAGCCAAAGGATTCCGCTTCATCGGCACCGGGGTATCCGGCGGTGAAGAAGGCGCTTTGAAAGGGCCTGCGATCATGCCGGGTGGACAAGAATCCGCTTATAAGCTGGTTGAACCGATTTTGACGGCGATTTCTGCCAAAGTAAACGGCGATCCTTGCTGTACATATATTGGTCCGGACGGAGCCGGCCATTACGTAAAAATGGTGCATAACGGCATTGAATACGGCGATATGCAGCTGATCTGCGAAGCTTATCATCTGTTGAAAGACGTGCTGGGCGTGGATGCCAAGGAACTGCACGAAATTTTCAGCGAATGGAACAAAGGCGAGCTGGACAGCTATCTGATCGAAATTACCGCCGACATCTTCTCGCAATACGATGAAGAAACCGGCAAACCGATGGTCGACGTGATTCTGGATGCTGCCGGTCAAAAAGGTACTGGAAAATGGACAAGCCAAAGCGCCCTCGACCTTGGCGTACCGCTCTCGATGATCACCGAATCGGTATTCTCCCGTTTCCTCTCGGCGATGAAAGAAGAGCGCGTAGCCGCCAGCAAAATCCTGAGCGGACCAGCGAAACCGGCGTTCAGCGGCGACAAGAAGGAATTTATCGAGAACGTGCGCAAAGCGCTGTTCGCTTCGAAGATCGTTTCGTATGCCCAAGGGTTTGCGCAAATGCGCGCCGCTTCCGAAGAATACGGCTGGGATTTGAAATATGGCAACATCGCAATGATCTTCCGCGGCGGCTGCATCATTCGCTCCCAGTTCCTGCATAACATCAAGGAAGCGTATGACCGTGACCCGGCGCTGAAGAACCTGCTGCTCGACCCTTACTTCAAAAATATCGTGGAAAGCTATCAGGACGCATGGCGCAACGTGGTTTCCACCGCCGTGGCGTACGGAATTCCGGTTCCTGGCTTTGCCAGCGCGCTGTCCTACTATGACAGCTACCGTACGGAACGCCTGCCGGCGAACCTGCTGCAAGCGCAACGCGATTACTTCGGCGCGCACACGTTCAAACGCGTGGACAAGGAAGGCGTCTTCCACCATCAATGGTTCTAAACTACAGGTTAGGTTCAACCCGAGGCCGGAGGGACGAAAGCGTTCCTTCCGGCTTCTTTTTCATGGTGAAAATAGGACAGCCTGTGTTATGATATGAAAAAGTTTACTCTGAGCGAGTGCCTTGAGGATCTATGCAGAGCAAGCAGGTGATAAAATGTTGCATCATAACATCGTGCTCATCGGCATGATGGGAACGGGGAAGACAACCGTCGGCTCCCTGCTGGCCGCCGAAACCGGCTTAAAGCTCGTTGATCTCGATCAGCGGATTGCCATGGAGGCCGGGCGGTCGATTCCGGATATTTTTGCGGCCGAAGGAGAAGCTTATTTCCGTGATCTTGAGACCGCGGCGCTGCGGAGAACGCTGCAGGAGCAAGGGATTGTGCTGGCCACCGGCGGCGGTGCGGTACTGCGCGAGGAGAATCGCCTGGCGATGCGGGACGGCGGTCTGGTGGTGGCGCTTCAAGCGACGGCCGACGAGATTCTCGTGCGGGTCGGGGAGGATCCGGGCCGGCCACTCTTGGCCGGAGGCGCGAAGGAGCGGATCACCGCGCTGCTGGAGGAACGGAAGGATGCTTATGCTTTTGCCCATCTGACCGTAGACACTTCGGGGAAAAGCGCGGAGCAAGTGGCGGCTGAAATTTTAACGCATTACCGCGGTTCTTGATTAATCACAACAAAGGGGAATGTGAACACTATGGACGTTATCGTTAGGCCTACGCCGGAGTTAAAGGGCGAAATCGGAGCATTATCCTCCAAAAACTATACAACCCGTTACCTGCTGGTTGCGGCTTTGGCGGAAGGGACAAGCACGGTTTATTACCCGGCGCACAGCGAGGACAGCGACGCCATGCGACGCTGCATCGCCGATTTGGGCGCGGTGCTGGAAGAGGACGAGGAGAAGATCGTCATCACCGGCTTTGGACGGCGGCCGAAGGACGTCAAGGAGCTGAACGTTGGGAATGCCGGGGCGGTACTCCGTTTCCTGATGGCAATCGCGTCGCTCTGCCCGGAGGTGACGTTCGTGAACACGTATCCGGATTCGCTGGGCAAACGGCCGCATGATGACCTGATCGACGCCTTGGGGCAGCTTGGAGTGGAAGTTAGCCATAACGAAGGGAAATTGCCGATTACCATTCGCGGCGGCGCGCCAAAGGGCGGGAAGATCCGCGTATCCGGATCGGTCAGCTCGCAGTACCTGAGCGCTTTGCTGTTCCTGACGCCGCTGCTTGATGAAGACAGCGAAATCGAGGTGCTCAACGATCTGAAATCGAAGGTCGTTGTAGGGCAAACGCTGGAAGTGCTGGAGCAAGCCGGGATCGTGATCCATGCCAGCGACGATTATATGCATTTCCGCGTGCCAGGACGGCAAAGCTATCAGGCGAAGACGTATACCGTGCAGGGCGACTATCCCGGCTCGGCGGCGATTTTGGCTGCGGCAGCCGTGACGAAGTCGGACGTGAAGGTTCACCGGCTGGCGGAGCACAGCAAGCAGGGCGAGCGTGCCGTGGTGGACGTGCTGCAGATGATGGACGTGCCGCTGACGCATCAGGACGGTACGGTGCACGTTCAAGGGAATGGCCGTCTGCGGCCGGTGGAATTTGACGGCGACGCGGCAACCGACGCTGTGCTGGCGATGGTAGCGGCTGCGGTGTTCGCCGATGGGACGTCCCGTTTCTATAACGTGGAAAATTTACGCTACAAGGAATGCGACCGGATCACCGACTTTTTGACCGAGTTGAAAAAAGCCGGCGCGAACGTCGAAGAACGCCAGTCGGAAATTATCGTACACGGGCGTCCGTCAGGCCTCGAAGGCGGCGTGACAATCAATGCGCATTATGACCATCGCGTCATCATGGCGTTGACCGTCGTAGGCCTTCGCTGCCGGGAGCCGCTGGTGATTAAGGATGCGCATCATGTGGCGAAATCGTATCCGCAATTTTTTGATCACATCACTTCGCTTGGTGCATCTATCGAACGGGTAGAATAAACTTGAACTAAGAGGCAAGGCGCTGGCTGGGCCGGCGCCGACAAAGGAGGATGGCCAAAATGGCATTTGCGAATCCAAGCCGTGAGGAAATCAAGGAGATTCTGTTAAACGCCGGTAACATTGCCGTCGTGGGTCTGTCAGACAAACCTGACCGGACTTCGTATATGGTTGCTCAAGCATTACAGCAGAATGGTTACCGCATTATCCCGGTGAATCCGATGGTCAGCGGTGAAATTCTGGGGGAGAAGGTATACCCGAGCTTGTCGGATATCCCGGAGCCGGTTGATATTGTCAACGTATTCCGCCGCAGTGAGCAGACGCCGCCGGTCGCGGAGGAAGCAGTGAAGATCGGGGCCCGCGTACTTTGGCTGCAGCTGGGGATCTTCAGCGAAGAAGCTTATGAGATCGCCTCGAAAGGCGGACTGACCGTCATTATGGACCGCTGCATCAAGGTCGAAGATAGCATTCTGATCGGAAAACGCAGTTAAGCTAAGCCTATCCAAGAGGACCCGTCCGAGTTCGGAGGGCCCTTTTTGGGCTGCGCGTTTTTTCTTTGACAAATTTAAGGGGCTAGGATTACCATAATGAAATAGATAGAGGGCATCCTATAGAGAAAGTTCAAGAATGAACAGTGCCTTGGGTTAGGAACTTACAAGCAGGACTAGGGGGTCACTACATGATACAGGGGATCGGAGCAGCAGGGGGAGTCGCCATCGGCAAAGCTTTTGTGCTGCCCGCCTGGGAATGGGACGTACCGGATCGCCGAATGGAGAAGGTGGATCTCGCCAAGGAATTCGAGCGGTTGTACGAAGGTATTCGCACGTCCAAAACCGAAATCGAAGTGATGAAGAACGAGATTAAGGAGACGGTGGGTGCGGAGGAATCCGGTATCTTTGATGCCCATCTGGCGATCCTGGAGGATCCCGTATTTATGAGCGAGATCCAGGGGATTATCGAACGCCAATACAAGGCGGCGGAGGTCGCCGTCAAGGAAGCGATCGATCATTTTGTCACGATGTTTGACCTGCTGGATGACGAATATATGAAAGAACGGGCGCTCGACATCAAGGATGTCGGCAATCGCCTGCTGAAGCATCTGCTGGGGACGCCGGACATCACCTTGCCGGCGGATACGCAGCCGTATATTTTGGTGGCGAAGGAGCTTTCCCCCTCCCAATTGGTCCATTTGAACCCGGACAACGTCTTGGGTATGGTCACGATGGCCGGCGGGAAAACGTCGCACTCGGCGATCATGGCGCGGGCCCTTGGCATTCCGCTTGTGTCGGGGCTGGAGAACAAGCTGACCGAGCCGTTACAAACGGGCGATCTGCTGGTGATCGACGGCGACGAAGGATGCGTATATCTGAATCCAGAGCCGGAGATCATCGCCCGGTATACGGAGCTGGCGGAGAAGCAGCGCCGCCGCAAAGAACAGCTGCAGCTGCTGGCTGCAGTGGAAGCGGTGACCAAGGACGGCGTACGCATGCGGCTCGCCGGCAATATCAGCTCCGTGAAGGACTTGGAGCTGGCTTTAAAGCACGGCGCGGAAGGCGTTGGCTTGTTCCGCACGGAATTTTTATATATGGACCGGTCCACTTTCCCTGGGGAAGATGAGCAATTTGAAGTGTACCGGCAGGTCGCGGAGAAGGCAGGTCCGCATCCGGTCGTCATCCGGACGCTCGACATCGGCGGCGACAAGCAGCTGGAATATTTCGAGCTGCAGGAAGAGGAGAACCCGGTGCTGGGTTATCGCGGAATCCGCATCAGTTTGGATAGCCGCGAGCTGTTTCAAACTCAACTTGCCGCTATTTTGCGCGCCAGCGCTTACGGCAAAATGAAAATCCTGTATCCGATGATCTCCTCGCTGGAGGAAATCCGCAAGGCGAATGCGATCCTGGAGGAAGCCAAGCAGGATTTAACCCGGCGAGGAATCGCTTACGACCCCGATATTCAGGTCGGCATTATGATTGAAATTCCGGCCGCGGCGGCGATTGCCGATCTGCTGGCCCAAGAGGTGGACTTCTTCAGTATCGGCACCAACGATCTGGTACAGTACGTGCTCGCCGTTGACCGGATGAACGAGCAGATCGCCCACATGTATCATCCGTTCCATCCGGCCGTCTTGCGACTGCTGCGTCAAACGGTACAAGCGGCCAAGGATGCCGGGATCACCGTGAGCGTCTGCGGCGAAATGGCCGGGGACGAGAAAGCGGTGCCGTTATGGTTGTACCTTGGCGTCACCGATCTAAGCATGTCGCCGCAGGCGCTGCTGCGGGTGAAGCACCGCATCTTGAACTCCGATTCGCGGGAGAGCAAAGAAGTGGGCGCAGCCTGCTACCGCTTACCGACCAGCGATCAGGTCGAAGCCGAGCTGGTCCGCTACGCGCACGAGCTGGAGCAAGAGCGTTTGGGCAAATAAACAATACAGGCCGTCCCTTCGGGTCAGGATCGACACCAGGGACGGCCTTGTTTTGTTTATGCTGCGCCTTGGCGTGCGGCTGCGCTGCAATGCTTCGCGCTCGCTTCGGCGATAGCTTCGCTCGCTTTGCGTTGGCTCTGCTCGCATCGTGCTCGTTTCGCGCTCGATTCGCTTGTTTGCACTAGCTTCGCACTCACTCCGCACTAACTTCCCTCGCTGAGATGTAAAAGTGCAGGCGGTTTTTGTCGAACATGCCCCGAACGGCTAGTTGAAATGCAAAAGTGCAGTAGATATTGAGGAAATCGGGCCTAATACGAGCTTTTAAGCCGATCTGAACTGCACTTTTGCATTTGAATCTCGAAATTCGGGAAGTTCGAAGGGATTAGACTGCACTTTTACACTTGGCGGAAGCAGGCGAAGGTTAGTTGCAGTATCCTTCCGCCACTAGCTGCTGCTCCGTGCTTGGTGCCACAGCTCCCAACTGCTTAACCATAGTAGGGTGCCGGCGGGGAGCGGCACATCACTGCCGCACGCCACTACCGCTCACCGCACCGCACGCCGTTCCACACACGGCATCTACACGCCACTTCGGCGCACCGTTAGCGCACGTGGCTCCCGTACGCCGTCACCGCACACCGCACCGCACCACACGCTTCTACCTCACACCGCACCCGCTCACTCACTGCCTCACACACACCGTTACCGCTGCCTCACCACCGCATCCACGAACGCTTTGCCGTAAGCCGGCAAGTCCGGCGGGCGGCGCGCTGAGATGATGTGTCCGTCCACGACGACGGGCTCGTCGACCCAAATCGCGCCAGCGTTTCGCATATCGTCGCGGATGCCTGGCGTGGACGTTACGGTCACGCCTTTCAAGATCCCGGCGGAGATGAGCACCCAGCCGGCGTGGCAGATTTGCCCGATCGGCTTCTTCGCTTGGTGCAGCTCGCGGACGAGCTGGAGCACCTTGTCGTAGCGGCGAAGCTTGTCCGGCGCCCAGCCGCCGGGGACAAGAATGCCGTCATACGCGTTGGCATCGATTTCCTCGAAGGCAAATTCCGCTTCAGCGGGGACCCCGTATTTGCCAATGTATTTTTTGCCTTTCACCGGACCGGCCAAATGCACCTCCGCTCCCTCTTCGCGAACGCGGTAGACCGGGTACCATAGCTCCAAATCTTCAAACTCCTCATCGACTAAAGCAACGATCTTTTTGCCAATTAATCTCAAATCCAACTCCTCCTGTCTTTTATGGTACTTGACGAAAATTCGATTCAATATTTTAATTGTATCAAAAATGATGACTATTCCTATGCCCGGCGGCTTCTGAAAGCCTTCCAAATATGGCAATTTAAAGTACTTTTTGCTAACAGAAGGAGATTCTCGAAGACGGGTCGAATAAGAACCATATCCTATCAAAAACGTCTATCGGTGCACGTCAAAAGTCACGAGCTGCAAAGAGCGGTGTGGAATATTCTAGCAATCTAAGGCAGCGGAGGCTCCGATACGAAGGGCTTACTTATATCTAACAAAATCATCGGAACTAAAAATGCAGAGGACTAAGATGAGGTGGTACTGTGCGTAAGCACTGTCAGTGCGGGAAAATGATGAACCTGGGCTTCAGGCTGGTCATTTTTGAAGGAATCTATGAAATCGAGCGCGTTCCAATTTACGAGTGTGAAGACTGCGACTTCTACGAGGTGCTTCCCGAGGTGAAGTCGAATTTGACGGACCTGCTGACCGAGCTCAAGAAGGAGCCGCCGAGCGGCCGCATTTATTTTACCGAGCGGAACGAGCTGGCTGACTTGATCTTCAGCATCTATCGTCAGTGGGACGGGACGGATAACGAATCCTTTGAAGGTCTGCTGGAGCAGCAATGCGAAGAACGAATCAACATGCTGCTGGATCTGTACGGCGGAGCCAAGAACCTGGGCGATCTGGACTGGATGAACGAAATCTCCAAACGTCTATCCCAATTGTCTAAATATGTCAAGAATCGACAACTTTCCAAGGCTAATTGACGATTTTACTCGATTTTTGCAAATCATTTTGTAAATAAAAGTTGTATTTTCATTTCTCTTTTTGTTAAGATATCAACAGAACATCTGGAGATTCTTATTCGAACAAAAAGGGATGAGTTGTCATGTCCAAATGGATGAGAATACAATCGATCCAGGAGCTGAACGATGCTTTGGAACGCTCCTCAAACCAGCCGTTGTTGCTATTCAAGCACAGTACCCGCTGCCCGATCAGTGCCGGGGCACATAAGGAAGCGGAGGCTTATTTAAACGGGACTCCGCGCGAAGACGTTACATACGGGCTGATTTACGTCATCGAGAACCGAGACGTATCTAACGAGGCAGCCGAGCGGCTTGGCGTCAAGCATGAATCCCCACAAGCGATCCTGATTAAAGATGGACAAGCCGTTTGGCACACGTCCCATTCCAAGATCACGAAGTCGGCGTTGGAAGAGATTTTGCGCTGAGTGAAGCGTTATCATTGCATTAAGTAGTATTTTGTCGTATCATAAATTTAATTGAAGCTCTGGATCTTTACCGGATGAATGAGTGAAAATCTATTGGCAATGGAGAGAAGAATGTGACGGTTACCATTTATGATGTGGCACGTGAAGCAGGCGTCTCGATGGCCACGGTTTCCCGGGTTGTCAATAACAATCCGAACGTGAAACCGCAGACCCGGAAAAAGGTTTACGAAGCGATAGAACGGTTAGGCTACCGGCCCAACGCTGTAGCCAGGGGGCTTGCCAGCAAGAAGACCACCACTGTAGGTGTGGTTATCCCCGATATTTCGAATTCGATTTTTGCGGAAATCGCTCGGGGCATCGAAGATATTGCGAACATGTATCACTATAACATTATTTTGTGTAATGCCGACAAACGGAAAGAGAAGGAGATCCGCGTCATCAACACCTTGCTCGAGAAGCAAGTGGACGGGCTCCTGTTCATGGGCGGAACCGTAACGGAGGAGCATATTCAAGCGTTCCAGACGTCTGCGGTACCGATCGTGCTGTGCGCAACGAGCGACGAGAACGGCCAATATCCATCCGTGGATATTGATCACGAAGCCGCTGCATTTGACGCCGTCAGCACACTGGTTCGCCATGGACACCGCGAAATCGCGATGATCAGCGGAACGTTGCAGGATCCGGCGAACGGCTATGCCAGATTCCAGGGGTACAAGCGTGCGCTGGAAACCGCAGGCATTCAGTACCAGGAGGACCTGGTGCGGATCGGCAACTACCGTTATGAATCCGGCGTGGAAGCGATGAAGTATTTCCTGGGGCTGAAGAAACGGCCGACAGCGATTTTCGCCGCAACGGATGAAATGGCGATTGGCGCCATCCACAGCATTCAGGACGAAGGCTTGAAGGTGCCGGACGATTTCTCGATCATCAGTGTGGATAACATCCGCATGGCTTCGATGGTACGTCCTCAGCTGACAACGGTCGCTCAACCGATGTATGATCTCGGTGCGGTAGCGATGCGTTTGCTGACGAAGCTGATGAAGAAGGAAACGGTTGAGAACCCTCGGGTCATTCTGCCGCACGAGACGATCTTGCGCTTGTCTGTTAGCCACCTGTAAGGCTTCGGTTGCTATAGGCGTTTCGGCTTAGAGAGATATGTAACACATAGATATATATGAAAAAGGTTAACAACGGACAAAAAGCTCCTTGCATAAGGAGCTTTTTTGAGCATTTTGAGGAAATACAGGGCGATACAACTTGTCCGCACGGATGCGGGAGTATCGGAGGGAGTAATGAACCATGTACAATACGATTGGCCTGATGGGGGCCATGGATGAAGAAATTGCGTTGCTGCTCGAAAAGGTGGAGCACCAGGAGGCGGTTGACGCGGCTGGGGCACGTTTCGTCAAGGGCGTACTCCATGGGCAGGACGTGGTGGTGTGTAAATCCGGCGTCGGCAAAGTGAATGCCGCAGCCACAACGCAAGTCCTGATCGACCGTTTTGGAGCGGATACGATCTGGTTTACCGGGGTGGCTGGAGCAGTGCATCCCGAGCTGAACGTAGGTGACATCGTCATCTCTTCAACTTGCCAGCAGCACGATATGGACGTGCGGCCGCTGGGCTTTGCGCGCGGCATTACGCCGTACCAGGACGTCTCCGACTTTCCGGCTGACCCCGGGCTCATCCGCTTGGCAGATCAGGCCTGCGCCCGACAGTGCACGGACCATCAATATCGGGTCGGACGGGTGCTGTCCGGCGACCAGTTTATCGCGGATCCGGAATTTGTTAGCTCGGTTCTATACGGGGAGCTGGACGGCGCTTGCGTCGAAATGGAAGGGGCGGCGCTCGCCCAGGTATGCCAACGGAACGGGGTGCCGTTTATTGTACTCCGCTCCATTTCGGACAAGGCGGACGGCTCTGCGGATGTGAATTTTGCTGAGTTTACCGCGCTGGCGGCCCAGCGTTCGTTTGCCATTCTCAATGACATGGTCCAGCATGTGGGTGAGCTGAAAAAATAAAAACTCAGGCGGGGTTCAGCCAGCCCCACCTGAGTATTAGGGATAATCCTGTAAAGCGACCGCGAGACTCTCGCGGTTTTTTGCTGTAATTTCCGCCCGGCGGGGGATGCCCTCCCAATGGGACAGGTCGTCAAGCCAAGCGGCAGGAAGCTGGAACGGGGTCTGCGGCTGCCAGCGGTCGATCCAGGCTTGCGGCAGCGGAAGCAGCGGGTTGCGGCGCAGGGAAGCGATCAACGGATGATCGCTCATCTCCAGCCACAGCAAGCTCCACGCCCGCGGGACGACCCGCCATAAATCATAACCGCCGCCGCCCATCGCAACCCAGCGTCCCTCGCAATACGTATGGGCCAGCTCGTGCAGGATCGCCGGCATATCGCGGTAGATCGCCATGCTACAGTGCATATGCGACAGCGGGTCCAGCGCATGGGCATCGCAGCCGTGCAGGCTGACGATCACATCCGGCCGGAAATGCGCGGCTAATCGCCGGATCGACTCCTCGAAGCATTCCATCCAGGAGGCATCTTCCGTATAAGGTTGGAGCGGCAGATTCATGCAGGCGCCATAGCCTTGATGCTCGCCGCGCTCCGGCAGGAAGCCGGTGCCTGGGAATAAATATTTTCCCGTCTCATGGATGGAATAAGTGCAAACATCGGGGTCTGAATAGAAGCTCCACTGCACCCCGTCTCCGTGGTGGACGTCCGTATCGACGTACAGGACGCGTGCGCCGTACTTGCGGCGGGCATAGTCAATAGCCACTGCAGCATCGTTGTAGACGCAGAAGCCGGCGGCTTTAGCCGACAGGGCGTGATGCAGGCCGCCGCCGAGGTGCAGGGCGTGGGTTGTGGAGCCGGAGAGCACGGTCTCTACGGCTGTAATCGTTCCTCCGACGACCCAGGTTGCCGCTTCATGCATGCCGGGAAAATACGGCGTATCCTCGTCCAACAGCCCGAACTGCTCGCCGCGCGTGATCCAGTCCGCCTCAGGATTCGGGCGGCTCAGCTGCTTAACCGCTTCAACGTACGCCGGCTGATGGATCCATAGCAATTCCTCGTCGGTTGCCGGGCGCGACAGGTGCATTTGCTGCGGCGTTAGCGCGCCCAGCTCCTGCAGCAAGTCCATCGTCAATTCCAGCCGGATCGGATGGAACGGATGGCCGTCGTGAAACCGGTAGTTCATCGCCTGTTCATGGTGGACAAATAAAGCGCTTCCAGGCATGGATTCATCACGCCTTCCTTTTTAACTGTCAGTACATGAAACGCTGCTGAAAACGAATCCGGTCAAACTGCTCCTCGGAGGACAAAGGAACCTCCTTACCGATCCGCACCATCAGGCAGTTAGCCGGATGGGAGCAAATTTCCGGGTCGTCGGTAGCATACCAGACCATGTCGACCGTCTTCATCAGCCGTTCCATCATGCTGCGGTATTCCCATACGGATAGCCCGCTGTTTTTCAAATCCCAATGCCAATAATATTCGGTCGTAAAGACGATGTATTTCTCCATCTGTTCGTCTTCAAATGCCGTGCGGATCATTTTCGATCCGATTCCGAGCGACCGATAGTCGTCGGCCACTTCGATGGCTCCCAGCTCGATCAGGTCGGGCATATTGCCCTGGGACCACCTCTCCATCTCGTCGGGATAGTGAAAGGTGACGTATCCTACAATGGTCGAATCCTCCCGGGCCAGGATGATACGTCCCTCTGGAAGTCCGGCAATTTCCACCAGCGCGGCATGTTGATCTGCAGGCTTGCGGAATGCGTCCAGATCGGGATGCATTTTTAAGGTTTGGAGATGGGAAGGGGATACGGGTCCTTCCACAACAATCTCACGTTGCTGATGGGGCAGGGTGTGGCGGATATACGTTTTTTTATGTTCCATGGAACCGCCTCCTTTGCTCGTTCCCCTCACTTATAACAGAAAAAAGAAAAAATGAAAAGTGTAGCCTGTGCGCGAAAACGTGTGCTATAATGTTCTCCGACATAAAATTTTCACATTTTCAGTCCGCTGATGTGATCGTTGTCCTCGAAAACCACCTCAATCGTTTAAGTTCTGTCGTTGCTTTTTCGATCAAAACGGATGCCCTCACCCATGACGCTGAACAAAGCTTTCAACTTACGTTGCTATGTATCCGTTTTCATAAACTTTGATCTATTGCTTGGAGATTTCCAAAGATTAAGGGAGGATGAAACGATGAGTCAACTGCAAGGGGAAGTCATTTCATCGGGCGTTCCGTCGTCCAATATGGGCAACTACGAAGAGGCGTATAAGAACTTTAAGTGGGAGGATGTCGAGAAGAAGTTCTCCTGGTACGTCACTGGCAAAGTCAACATGGCTTACGAGGCGATCGACCGCCATGTCGATGCGGGCAAGGGCTCGCGCGTAGCGCTGTTGTTCAGCGATCCGACACGCGAGGAGTCGTATACGTACGAGGACATGCAGGGGCTGACGAACCGATTTGCTAACGTGCTGCGCAAATACGGAATCACGAAGGGGGATCGGGTCTTCGTCTTTATGCCGCGGACGCCGGAGCTCTATGTGAGTGTATTGGGCACGCTTAAAGTTGGTGCGGTTGTTGGTCCGTTGTTTGAGGCGTTTATGGAAACGGCGGTCAAGGATCGCTTGGAGGACAGCGGCGCGGTTGTGCTCGTCACGACGTCGGCGTTGCTGCCGCGGGTGAAGCGTGAAGAGCTGCCAACGCTGCGGACGATCATCGTTGTAGGCGACGATGTGAAGGCTGGGGACGGTATTGTAGATTATAAGGCGGAGATGGAAGCCGCATCCCCTAAGGTTGAAATCGAGTGGGTGAACCGCGAAGATGGCTTAATTTTGCATTATACGTCGGGTTCAACCGGCAAACCTAAAGGCGTTTACCATGTGCATAACGCAATGATTCAGCATTATCATACCGGCAATGTCGTGTTGGACCTGAAAGAAGACGACATTTACTGGTGTACGGCGGACCCTGGATGGGTAACCGGCACATCTTACGGTATTTTTGCCCCGTGGCTGCATGGGGTGACCAACGTCGTGCGCGGCGGTCGCTTCAGCCCGGCGGATTGGTACGAAACGATTCAGAAGTACAAAGTCACCGTTTGGTACAGCGCGCCTACTGCGTTCCGGATGCTGATGGGTGCAGGACAGGATATCATTAAGCAATATGATCTGTCGTCGCTGCGTCACGTATTGTCGGTCGGTGAGCCGTTAAATCCAGAAGTTGTTCGCTGGGGGATGAAGGTGTACAACCGGCGCATCCACGACACCTGGTGGATGACGGAAACGGGCGGCCAGCTCATCTGCAACTATCCGTCGATGCCAATCAAACCGGGGTCTATGGGCAGACCGGTGCCGGGCATTCAGGCGGCGATTATCGACGATAATGGGAAGGAGTTGCCGCCGTATCGGATGGGGAACCTGGCGATTCGCACCCCATGGCCGTCGGTGATGCGGCTCATCTGGAACAACGCGCCGAAGTATGAGGAGTATTTCCGCATCCCGGGCTGGTATATTTCCGGCGATACGGCCTACATGGACGAGGACGGGTACTTCTGGTTCCAGGGCCGGATCGACGACGTGATCAACTCCTCCGGCGAACGGATTGGTCCGTTTGAGGTCGAGAGCAAGCTCGTTGAGCACCCAGCTGTCGCGGAAGCAGGGGTTATCGGCAAGCCGGATCCGGTGCGCGGAGAGATCATCAAGGCGTTTATCTCGCTGCGCGAGGGCTTCACACCGTCCGAGGAACTGAAGGCGGAAATCGTCAAATTCGTCAAGGAAGGGCTGTCCGCCCACGCCGCTCCGCGCGAAATCGAATTCAAAGACAAACTGCCCAAGACCCGCTCCGGCAAGATCATGCGCCGTGTGCTCAAAGCCTGGGAGCTCAACCTCCCAGCCGGCGATTTGTCGACGATTGAGGATTAAGGATAGAAATAGAAAGTCCCTTCAAGCTGAGGCTTGAGGGGACTTTTGTGTTTGAGAAGGAGAGGGGATTCGCTCTTGGGTTGGGTTCGGTTGGGGGCGCGACCTCTCTCGACGAAACAGAAATATATATGAAAAATCGAATATATTCGCTCAAATATGGCTGATTTGGCCCAATCTATATGAAATTTCATATAGAATCGCCCCCTTGAAGCCCAAAACTTGAGATTTTATATGAAAAATCGAATATATTTCCGCCAATCGAGTGGTTTGCAGTGAATTATGTTCGAAAAATCATATATATTTTGACGAGTTTTGTTTCCTACAAATGCTGGTGTTTAATAATTGAATTGCAAAATATTTATTCAATAGCAAATTTCTCCTACATAGATTCATTTGGATGGCAGATCATCTCAACCCCCGAAACGATTAAATTCCACGAGATTTATTGCAACGACCAGTTGGTCGGGATCGTTTCCGGTGACCAAAGCAAATTTACGGCAACGGGGTTGGCACCGGCAACTACATACGCATTTATGATCAGGGTGCATGGCGCAGGGGCAGGACAATTCCTTTTCAGATTATAGCGAGGCCTTATCATCTTCATCACTTCAGCAAGCACTTACACCACTGACTCCACCCACTCAGCTTAGATCAGAAGTCCAATCGGATACGACGATTAATTGAAATTTGGTTATATCTATTCGCTTCGTGGTGTCTCGAAAATGATGCATCGTCAAGAGCTGAGCTATACGAAATCGACATACACCTTTACTCAACCTTGTTGAAGGTCTATGAAAATGGCTGAAATCCGATGTGATTAACAATGTGTTCTACCATACCGTTGCCGGGATCCGAAGTAATGTTCAGCAGTTTATGGACGAAATCATGTCCCTGGAATGCCTGTATGACCACCAGCAGCCAACCCGTGAGAAAGCAGAGGCCGCCAAGCGGCGTAATGGCCCCCAGTTTCCGGATGCCGGTCAAGCTTATGCATACAAGCTCCCAGAGAAGAGCACGATTCCTGCGAACAGAAGCCAACCGGCTGTTACGATCAGCGAAGCATTGTCGAGCTGGCTGGAAAGAAGGCTGAGCAGCAGCCCGAGACTACAATCATCCAGATCATTCAATATGGCACTAAGGGCATTTGCAGCCTGCTGTATTATTTGACATTATCGAAACTTATATGACTATACAAAAATTTGTGTTGCAATTTCAAAACGATTCATTATAATAAAGCCATACTTAACTCATAGGATTAATTCATCTTTAAGGGGGATTACAATGAAACGATTTTTATCCGCACTTGCGATCACCGGCTTGGCAGCAGGGCTGCTGAGCGGATGTGGAGCAAGCGACGATTCCCAAGCTAACAGGGATACGATCCGGATCGGTCTAGCAGCACCGATCTCAGGCACGCAGGCCCAATATGGAACAGCATTCAAGAACGGCGCCGAGCTGGCGGCTGCACAGATCAATGAGGCTGGCGGCATTGACGGCAAGCAAATCGAAATTGTAATTCAGGATGACAAGGGAGATTCGAACGAAGCGGTGAACGTCGCCAATAAATTCGTAACCGACAAGAGCATTCTAGGCGTGGTCGGCCATTTCAACAGCTCGGCGACGCTGGCAACGGCACCGATATACAACAAGAACAAAATTGTTCAAGTATCGCCTTCTTCCAGCGCTCCTGCTGTGACGAATGCCGGGGAATATACCTTCCGCGTTATTACGACCGATGCGTTCCAGGCCGACTACCTAGCCGGCTGGTCGAAGGAACTGGGCTACGGCAAGGTAGCTCTCATCTATGAACAATCTGACTTCGGACTCGGGCTGCTTGATGTTTACCAGCAATCGGCGCCGGAGAACGGCATCGAGGTTGTGGCTGCTGAGGCTTTCAATCCGGGCGATAAGGACTTCAGCACCGTGCTAACCAAGATCAAGGAGAAGCAGCCGGACGCCATCTTTATCGGCGGTTTCTATAATGAAGCGGCGCTGATCGCCCAGCAGGCGAAGAAGCTGAACCTGGACGTTGATTTCATCGGTGTCGACAGCCTGTATTCTGAAGCGCTGCTTGATCTGGGCAAGGAATCTGTGGAAGGCTTCAAGCTGATCGGATTCTTCTATCCGGGCGGCGACAATGCCGAAGCGACCCGATTTAATGAGGAGTACCAGGCCAAGTACAACAGCAAGCCGGATACGTATGCTGCTTACTCGTACGTGGCAACCTCGGTCATTATCAAGGCGATCCAGGAGCAGGGCGCAGATCGTGAAGCAATCAAGTCTTACCTGGAAACACTGAAAGATTACAACAGCGCCACGGGCGTTATCAGTTTTGATGAGAATGGGGACGTTATTACAGAGCCGTCCCGGCTGACGATTAAGGACGGCAAATTTGAACTTTATAAATAATAGTCATTACGTGAACCTGGAACAGGAAAGCTCGTTTTCCTGTTCCTCGGCTTTGAAGGGGTGTTACGCATGTTCCTCCAGCAATTGACCAACGGGCTGACCATCGGTGTCATTTATGCCTTGATCGCACTCGGATATACGATGGTGTACGGCATACTGAAAATCGTTAACTTTGCGCATGGCGACATCTTTATGATCGGCAGTTTTCTGGGACTCTTTTTTATGCAGGAATTTCAGCTTCCTTTATATCTCGCTTTCTTATTATCCGCTGCCGTTACGGCGGGAATTGGCATGCTTATCGAGCGGCTCGCCTACCGGCCGCTGCGTCTGGCGGACCGGATCGTGCCGCTGATCAGCGCTCTCGGTGTGTCCACGCTCCTGGTCAGCCTGGCGCAGAAATTGTGGGGGACGGAGATGCATCCTTTCCCGACCGCTTTTGGCAGCCGGACTTACACATTCGGAAGCATCACATTTTCTGAAATCCAAATTTTGATATTGCTGCTGTCCATCTTGCTGATGCTGGGTCTGCAACTGTTCGTAACCCGGACCAAAACAGGGACGGCGATGCGGGCGACCTCGATGAGCTTGACCAACGCCGCACTGATGGGGATCAATACGAACCGGATGATCAGCCTTGCCTTCGCCATCGGCTCTTCGCTGGCAGCATGCGCCGGCATTATGGTCGGCATTTATTACAACGCGGTTTATCCGACGATGGGGTATATGGCAGGAATTAACGCATTTACGGCTGCGGTACTCGGAGGAATCGGAAACATCCCGGGCGCGATGCTGGGCGGCGTGCTGCTTGGTCTCGTCGAAACGCTCGGCGGCGCTTATATTTCGACCCAATACAAGAGCGTTATCTCATTTTCAATTTTGATCATTGTACTGCTGATCAGACCTTCGGGCATCCTTGGCAGCAAAGAGATCAACAAGGTATAGGTGATAGGTATGAACAAGAAAGCGGCCATGGCCGCCGCGGCTGTGCTGGCCATTGTCCTTCCGATTGTGCTTCAGCTGGTCAATGATTATTTGCTGCATGTTGTCATTATGATCGGTATTTTTTCCATGCTGTCCTTGAGCCTTAACGTCATTATCGGGTATGCGGGGCAGTTTGCGCTTGGGCATGCGGCCTTCTACGGGATCGGCGCGTATGCCGCTGCGCTGCTGATGCTGCATTTCCATCTGTCCTTCTGGATCGCGCTTCCCGCCTCGGCTGCCATTGCCGGGCTGTTCGGCTTCTTGCTTGGCAGTCCTGTCATCCGGCTGCGGGGGGACTATTTAGGGATCGTGACCCTCGGCTTCGGAGAAATTGTCCGGCTTATTTTTGTCGGCTGGGTCGATCTGACCCGTGGCCCGATGGGCCTGCCGGGCATTCCGGCGCCTTCGCTCTTCGGCTTTGTGTTCAGGGACAAGCTGGAGTTTTACTACTTGATTCTGCTGCTGGTGCTGATCACTTATGTTGTCATCCATAGACTGGTGCATTCGGGCGTCGGCCTCAGCCTGCTGACGGTACGCGAAGATGAAACGCTGGCTCAATCGGTCGGCATCCGTCCGAATTATTACAAGCTGCTGGCCTTTACCGTCGGGGGATTTTTCGCCGGTGCCGCCGGTGCATTTTGGGCGACCTATATTTCGTATGTCAGTCCAGATGCATTCCGGTATTTGGATTCTGTGAATATCCTTGCGATGGTCATATTAGGGGGAGCTGCAAGTCTGCCGGGCTCTGTGCTTGGTGCGGTCATTCTGGTGGCGGCACCCGAAATCTTGAGATATGTGAGCGATTATCGAATGATTCTGCTTGGCCTGGCCATCGTGCTAATGATGATATTCAAGCCTTCGGGATTCTGGGGCGAGCAATACCGGAAACGTAACTTTTACGGAAACGTGAAGAAGGTTGGGAACAAATGATGGAGAAGGTACTCGAACTGAACAACGTGTCGGTGAATTTCGGAGGCCTGACGGCTTTGAGCGACATTAACCTGGAGGTACGCCGCGGCGAGATTTTATCGATTATCGGCCCGAACGGGGCGGGAAAAACGACCCTGTTCAATCTGCTTACGGGCATCTATCGCCCGACCTCTGGCACGATTCGCTACAAGGATGCCGTGATTAACAAGCTCAAGCCCTACCGGAGAGTAGAGCTCGGTCTGGCAAGAACTTTTCAGAATACGAGACTGATCAAGAACATGACGGTGCTGGAGAACGTGCTGGTTGCCCATGCCGAGTGTAATAAAGAAGGGATGTTCTCGGCCATTTTCAAATCCCGGGCGGCACTCCAGCGCAGACGTGAGGCGATTGTGCAGGACTGTGTGGAGAAGCTGGCCATCGTCGGTCTGGAGCACAAGCTGGATATACTCGCAGGCGGTCTGCCATACGGTGAGCAGCGACTGCTTGAAATCGCCCGCGCGCTCGCGACTGGCTGCGAGGTGCTGCTGCTGGATGAGCCGGCGGCCGGAATGAACGCTGTCGAGAAGGCCGAGCTGATTCAGAAAATCAAGCGTCTGTCCAGCCAGTACAGCATCGAGATTATACTGATTGAGCATGACATGGGCCTGGTGATGGACATTTCCGATCGCATCGTTGTCCTGAATTATGGGGTGAAGATTGCGGAGGGAAGTCCGTCGCAGATTCAGAACGACCCGAATGTTATCGAGGCATATCTGGGCGGGGAGGTCGAGGAACGATGACGGAGAGACAACATGCCGGCCAGAAGGGACTAAAGATGCTGGAAATCCAGGGATTGCAGGTGAATTATGGCGTCATTCAGGCGGTGAAGCAGCTGAATCTGGATATATTCAGCGGAGAAATTGTGGCGCTGATTGGAACGAACGGTTCCGGCAAAACAACGACGCTGCGCAGCATTTCCGGCTTGATCAAACGTGCGGAGGGAAGCATCCGGTTTGAAGGACGGGACATCACCAAGCTGGAGCCCCATCGCATTGTGGAGCTGGGCATTTCCCAGGTTCCCGAGGGGCGCGGCGTGTTTCCCGATCTGACCGTGCTGGAGAATTTGCGGCTTGGCGCTTATGTTCGGCGCGACAAGGCCGAGATTGCCGCCGATATTCAAAAAATGTACGGGCTGTTTCCGCGGCTGGAGGAACGGCAGAAGCAGCTGGCCGGAACGATGAGCGGCGGCGAGCAGCAGATGCTGGCGATTGCCCGCGCATTGATGGCCAGACCGAAGCTGCTGCTGCTGGATGAGCCGTCCATGGGACTGGCTCCCCTGATCGTGAAGGAGATTTTTGCCGCCATCCGGCAAATTAACGAAGAGGGCGTGTCCGTCCTGTTGGTAGAGCAGAATGCCCGCATGGCGCTGGCAACGGCTCATCGGGGCTATGTGATGGAGACGGGCCGGATCGTCGTGCATGGCGCAGCGGCGGACTTGAGAAACAACAACGTTGTCAAATCTGTGTACTTGGGGACGACAAAACATTAAGCTTGCAACTATATAACTTAACTTTTATCAGCACCTAAGTCAGCTTGAGCCTTTGTAGGACATAAATACTCGCTATTGCTGTATGCTTTGCACAATATCCCGTTTGATCAGGCAACAAGGAGACCGACAAACTCGGAAGAAGGACATTTCTTTGCATATGGAAGCAGCTCTCCAAGATGCGAGATCAATGGCGCGCCGGGAATGAGACACGAGAATCAAAGATGAGACACGAGTATCAAAGACAGGGGCGCCAGGAGAAGTGAAAAGACAGAGCTTGGCCTGCAACCTGATCATAAGGGATAATGGTGCTAAGGCTAAGGTAGAAGGTAGAGACACCGACACACTTTTGAACCTGGGAGGTATTCATAATGGGACAACAATCGACAGACAAGCAATCCAATACGACAATTGATCATGATGAAAGTCTGGAGCCGGTAGATCCGTATACTATTATGGCGAAACTGTTTGCTCATCTCTCGAAGGCGGTTGTTGACCGCTTCGGCGAAGAGGGCAAAGACGCCATTCGCGAAGGGGTTCGCACATTCGGTGAGGAGCGGGGCAGAGATATCGCCCGGCGTGCAGCTGCGGCTGGACAGCCCAACGACATTCACAGTTACCTGCCGAACTACGATATGGGGCGCAGCGATCTGTTTGAATATGTCACAGAGTATCATCCGCTAGAGATCGAGCAGAACTTTACCCGCTGCGCGTTTGGCGACCAGTGGAAGAAGGACGGCATGGAGGAGTACGGCATTCTGTACTGTCAAATGATCGATCCGGCCATTGCGAGAGGGTACAATCCGAACTTTGAAGTGGAGCATGATAAATATTTGCTCAAGGACGGGAACTGCCATTTCCGATTTAAAATGAATGAAGCAGACAACGAGAACAATACAGACGCCGATAAGAAGGAAAAGGCCGGAGGCGAGGGCGATGATCATTAATGCCGGACGCCTGTGGAAGCGGCTGATGGAGCTTGGCGAGATCGGCGCGCAGGAGAGCGGGGGAGTCACCCGCTTTTCGTTTACCGCCGAGGAGCGTGAGGCCAAGGAACAGGTTGCACGCTATATGAAGGAAGCGGGCCTTGCCGTGCGCGAGGATGCGGCAGGCAATCTGATCGGACGGCGGGAAGGAAGCGACCCGGCAGCGCCTGTTGTGCTGACAGGATCACATATCGATACGGTGCCGTCCGGGGGCAAGTTTGACGGTCCTTTGGGCGTGCTGGCCGCCATAGAGGCGCTTCAGACGATGCAGGAGCAGGGCATCGCTACCGCACATCCGATTGAGGTGATCGCCTTCACCGATGAGGAAGGCTCCCGATTCGGGTTCGGCATGATCGGCAGCCGCGCTGTCGCCGGCACCCTGCGTCCCGAAAATTTGAGACATGCGGATGCGGACGGCATTACGATTGCCGAGGCGATGAGGTCGGCCGGCCTGGCGCCTGAGCGGGTGCAGGAGGCGGCCAGAGAGCCGGATCAGGTCAAGGCATACGTCGAGCTTCATATTGAACAGGGGGTCGTGCTGGAGAGCCAGGGTCAGCCCGTCGGCCTCGTAACCGGAATTGCCGGACCGCTGTGGCAGCAGTTCACGATCAAAGGCCAGGCTGGTCATGCGGGCGCGACGCCGATGAACCTGCGCAGAGATCCGCTGCAGTCGGCAACGGAACTGATGAGCTACATCTATACGGAGACCCGGAAATTTCCGAATGCTGTCGCCACCGTGGGCAAAATTCAGGCCCAGCCCGGAGGCGTCAACGTTATACCGGGGCAGGTGCAGTTCTCGCTGGATCTGCGGGATGTGGGAGAGGCCGACCGGGATGTGCTGGAAGAGCGCATCCGGGATTACGCGGGCGAAGTGTGCCGAAAGCATGGCACGGAGCTCACCCTTGAGTTGCTGCAAAGAGTCGCGCCGGCTCCGAGCTCTCCGGAGGTAAAGGAAGCGATCGCTGCTGCCGGGAAGCTTGCCGGGCTGCCGGACCCTCTGCCGGAGCTGGTCAGCGGCGCCGGCCATGACGGGATGCAGTTTAGCGGCCTATGGCCGCTTGGGATGATCTTTGTGCGTTCCCGGAATGGAATCAGTCATCATCCGCAGGAGTGGAGCTCCAAGGAGGATTGCGGGCTGGGAGCCGAGGTGCTGTATCATGCTTTGCTGCTTCTCGCGAAGTAGATTCTCTATTCTGCCGTACCATCAAGACCTTTTGACCAGTCTGGCCGGAAGGTCTTTTTCAATGTTAACCGCCTTTAGCCGGCTCATGTACCGTCAGCAGCGAGGTGAGATCGTTGATCGGTGCGGTGATATGTTTGTTCTTGGATAATACAATCTGTGAATAAAATGGCTGCAGCTCTCCCCGAGCAACGGAGAAGCTGGATAGTGCATGCTGAATAAGCTGATCCTTGACGGCGATTTTAGGAATCAGCGCAATGCCCATGCCATAGATGACGCACTGCTTGCGCGACTGAAAGAACGAAGTTCGAGGTAATCGAGGGATCCAGCCCGCTGATTGCCAAGTATGAAGCGCTCCTGGAGCAGAACGGGATCAGCTTCGCCGGAATTGAATGTATTACCGACGCGGTAGGCAAAACCGATAACGTATGACATAAACACAAACACCAATTATAATCCGGACGCCGAGTCTCTGGCTGATGTATCCGGAATGCGGGAAATCGCAAGGGCTGCTTCTGCGCGTGTATGCTATTTATTCTGTAAAAGAATGAACACGGTACCCGAATTGGCCGGAGATCGCAGCTGCGGCTTCTAGCAGGTCGGCTCGAATCTCGCTCTCCTGCCCCTTGATTCGTGTGATCGAGCCCACTACACTGATCGTGCCGACGATGCGGTGTGAGGCATCCCGGATCGGAGCGGCGATACTGTAAGCGCCTGTTTCAATCTCTTCATTCTCAATTCCGAAGCCTTGCTCCCGAATTTGTTGCAGGTTGCTGAGGAGCTTTTTTTTGTCCGTAATGGTATGGTCGGTGAGCGCTGTCAGTTTGTTATTGCTCAGGAAATTTTGAAGTTCAGCCTCGGACATGTAGGCCAGGAACACTTTCCCTGAGGCAGAAGCATGGAGGGGCAGCTTATGGCCGGCTCTGGAACTGATGATGAAGTAATTGTTGGGCGATTCGACTTTATCCACGCAAAAAATCTGCTCATGCTGGTATATATATAAATGAGAGGTTTCGTGATATTTTTTTGTCAGGTCGGTTAAATAAGGATGTCCAATCTCCTTCAAATCCAGACTCTGTGATACCAGATTCGCCTTGAGCAAAAACTCCAGCCCCAGTCTGTATTTGCCATTGTCCGGATTTTTATCGATATATGAGTATGCGATTAACGTATTAATCAGGCCGTGTACCGTGCTGATGTTCAGATTCAGCTTCTGACTGATCTCCGTTAGCGACAGTTGGACGTGCAGGGAATCAAAGCAGTTGATGATATCCAGGGCGCGCTGGACGGATTGAATCATTCGAGGATTTTTTTGGCTCACAATAGGTGCCTCCTGTAAAAACAATAAATGGCTACAATACTATATTTCATTTATATTATGATCATGTCAATAGGACTTTGTTAATGTTGAATCGTTAAGCGGGATCAGTCAGATCCTGCTGACGCCAAGCGTATGGAGACATCGTTTTCGCGGTGCAATGACTTGGTTCAACCTGAGCCTAGAAGGCTTGCGCTTCACCAAATTCGTCGATGCGGATCGATTTGAATGTGGACTTAGTGGCCTATGAAATGAAATAGGACGTCGAAGAGCGCAGGAATACAAAAAAGAGCAGGCTAGCGCCGCCTTTAGGCGCAGTT
This sequence comes from Paenibacillus sp. p3-SID1389, assembly GCF_025151705.1. Taxonomy (NCBI): domain Bacteria; kingdom Bacillati; phylum Bacillota; class Bacilli; order Caryophanales; family Paenibacillaceae; genus Paenibacillus; species Paenibacillus sp. p3-SID1389. Next base: position 29,106 of record NZ_JALXVO010000052.1, read on the forward strand.
TGGCAACAAGGGGTTATACCCCAAGAGCAAACCACCCGTTGGACGGGTGGTTATGATTTGAGGAGAGGGGTATACGCCTTTGGGTTGGGCTGGGCTGGGGGCGCGGCTCTGTCGCCGAAACGGAATTATATATGAAAAATCGAATATATTCGCTCAAATATGGCGGATTTGGCCCATTCTATATGAAATTTCATATATAATTGCTCCCTTGCAGCACTAGCCTTGCATCTAAAGTGACATGGTATTCAATTAATTGTTAATATTGGTTATATCAGCTTATTGGATTAAAATTTT